>CAXRGK010000189.1:0-8842 GCA_964230145.1 Burkholderiaceae bacterium
ACGTGAACACTGGCTCAGTTTGGCTGATGAATCAACAATCAATGCCTTCACATCATCCGCGTGCTGCTGGCTGGATCTGTAGGGGTCGCGGCAAGCGCTTTGCTGGTCGGATGGGCAGTCCAGTGTGACAGTAGAAATCCCCGCATTGAGGAAGACGGGGAGCATCTCTTCGAAATGCTCTTGGGCGTTGAGAAATTTCACCTGACCATCCGAGCCATCGATTCTGGCGATGCCGGGGTAGCCACGGTAGAAAAGCAGGACCTTTGCGTTGCTCTCGGGTGCGCGGTCCAAAGCGCCACGAATGTAGACAGGTTTCGCTGAATCAGGCCGACTGATCTGCGCTTCTACCAGGGCCTTGCGGACGGGCTGAGCGTTGGCGATGCCCATGATCAGCAGCAACGTTGCGCAGATCAGGTGAGCTGGTTTGAGCGTCATTTCCATCCTTCCGTACCAGAAATGACAATCAATTTAGCAGAAGTCTTAGCTCAAGAAGGCATGGTTCCCGGGCACCAGCGGATCCAGGCAGGCAGCTGCCACACCGCTCAAGTGGAAGGTTCATGGTCCTGCATTTTTGTCAGTTGATCAACGGGAATCCTTCGCTGTCCAGCTCATAGGTCACCGGCCGGATGTGCCAACGGATCTTCAGTGGTTGGGGTTGCATGCTCAAGGTGCCGCCGCAGTGGTGTTGTAGATCCACTGATGGCCGGGTCGGTGTCTGTTGACCTGCAGGTCAGGCAGTGCGGCTGGCTGCTTCGATGCCCGAATGCGTTGATCAGGGCCGGATTTGAAAGGGTCAGACCAGGAGCCGTCGTTTTGAACCCGGTGTACGAGTTGTCGCATCTCGGCGATGTCTCGTTCCAGGCGGCCGTGCGTTGTGGCAGCAGGGGCGGGCCATTGGAAATTTGACAAGTCCTTCAGGCCCCAGTGGTCACGGACATGAAACGGGATCGGCCAAAGATCAGTTCTTGCGCGCTGCCCAGAACACTGCGCCTTCTGCGCCGTATCTTTCGGAGTGTGTCACGCCACGTGCGACTTGGAAGACTTCACCCGTTTTGAAATGGGTGGTTTGCCCATTCATGGTGAGCCAGTATTCGCCTTGAGCGACCACGGCATCGGTGTCAAAAGGGTGTTCGTGGGGCTCATTGGCAAAGCCGGGGCTCCATTCACGCAGCAGCACCTCGTCGTAGCCTTCGCTCAGTTTGCGCGCTTTGAAGGCTTCAAAAGTGTCGATGGGCATGGCTTGTCTTCATGTTGTGGGGATGGCCTTCAGCATAGCCCAGAGGCAATAGTCATGGCAGCTGTGAAGGTAATACGGGGGCCAGCCCTGTGCACGGGCTGGTCTTGGGGTCTGTGTCTGCGCCGATTTCATGGTTGGTCTGACAGCGCGGCATGAGTTGCTCTGCGGTGGCGGTCTCGACGAGGGTTTTGAGCGCCTGGAGGTCCTCCAGTTCGAACGCAGGCGATGAACTGGGCGTCGGGGCAGTCTCCATGAAGCGACAGGCTTCGGTAATAAACTTGTCCGGACCATGAATCTGCATCGGATCGATCTCGTCTCGCTGTCCCTGTTCAACCTGGTGGCCCGCACAGGCAGCATCAGCCAGGGGGCTGAGCTGGCCATGCTGGCCATTGGTGCGGCGAGCAAGCGCATGGCCGATCTGGAAACCACATTTGGCGTGCCCTTGCTGGAGCGGCATTCGCGTGGCGTCAAGCTCACGCCGGCGGGCCAAGTGCTGCACCGGCATGTGCAGCGCATCCTGGGCGATGTGGACCAGATGAGTGCTGATTTGTCGGACCATGCCAAAGGCCTGATTGGCGTGGTACGCCTGTGGGCCAACACCTCGGCCATCACGCAGTTCCTGCCGGGCGACCTGGCGGCCTTTTCCCGCTTGCAGCCGGGCATCCGCATCGAACTCAACGAGGCCGACAGTCGTGAGGTGGTGATGGCTGTGCTGGACGGACGCGCCGACCTGGCCATCTTTGCCGATCGCACGCCGGCACTGGGCCTGCAGACCCAGTCCTATCGGCGCGACCGGCTGGTGCTGGTGGTGCCGTCGGGGCATCCGCTGGCCAAACGCAAAAAAGTGGCTTTCGCCGAAGCGGTGGATTACGACTTTGTGAGTCTGACCCAGTCCACTTCATTGGCGCAGCGGCTTGAACTCGAAAGCGGACACTTGAGCAAGCCGCTGCGCCTGCGCATCCATGTGCGCAGTTTCGATGCCATGTGCCAGATGGTGGCCGCCGGCCTGGGCATTGCGGTGTTGCCGGTGGCCGCCGCGCAGCCGCTCGGTCAGGCGCTGGGTCTGCGCTTGATCGAGCTGAGTGACACCTGGGTGGAGCGCGAGCTGCTGCTGGGCGCGCGTGACCTGAATGCGCTGGCCAGGCCAGTGCGTACCCTTCTGGACCATCTGGTGGCCTGTCGGGGTTGAGGCGGGATGGTGCTTTCGCCATCCGCGAAAGCTCGTTTGTCGTCCTGGTCATTTCGCAGCACACAGCTTCTTTCTAGACTGCGGGCCATTCCGATGGAAGGCCGCCGCAGCCATGCAGACCACACAAAAACCGCAAACCCTGTTTGACAAACTCTGGCAAAGCCACCTGGTGGATGAAACTGCGGATGGTGAGTCGCTCATCTATGTCGATCGTCACCTGGTGTACGCAGTGACCAGCCCACAGGCCTTTGAAGGCCTGCGGCTGTCGGGTCGAAAGCCCTGGCGTCGGGAAACGACCATCGCAGTGGCTGACCACAACGTGCCCACCGTTGCCGCCCAGCGCACCTCAATCGACGCCATCGAGGATCCGATGTCACGGGCCCAGGTGCGTCAGCTTGGCATCAACTGTCGGGAGTTCGGCATTGCTTTCCATGGCCTGGGACAGATGACGCAGGGCATCATCCATGTGGTGGGGCCTGAGCAGGGCGCCACACTGCCGGGCATGACGGTGGTGGCCGGTGATTCCCACACCAGCACACATGGCGCATTTGGTGCCTTGGCCTTTGGTGTGGGCACCTCCGATGTGGAACATGTGCTGGCCACACAATGCCTGGCGATTCGACCGATGAAACGCATGCTGGTGCGTGTGGAGGGTCAACTGGCGGCCGGTGTCGCGGCCAAAGACCTGGTTCTGCACATCATCGGCGTGCTGGGCACGGCGGGAGCCACGGGCTATGCCATCGAATTTGCCGGCAGCGCGATCCGTGGCCTGAGCATGGAAGGTCGAATGACCCTGTGCAACATGGCCATCGAAGCAGGTGCTCGTGTCGGGCTGGTAGGCGTGGACCAGAAGACCATCGACTACCTGCAGGGCCGCCCCCACGCACCCAAAGGGGTGCAGTGGGAGCTTGCCGTAGAGGCCTGGCGCACGCTGGTGAGCGACGAGGGGGCGGAATTCGACCGCCTGCTCGACATCGATGCCACTGCACTGCAGCCCATGGTGACCTGGGGCACCTCGCCCGACATGGTGGTGGGCATTGACGGGTGTGTGCCTGACCCCGCGGATGAGCCGGATGCCGTGCGCCGCGCCAGCATGCACGCCGCGCTGAGCTACATGGACCTGCAGCCCGGCACGCCCATGCGCGAGATCGCTGTCGACAAGGTATTCATCGGCTCCGGGACCAACGCACGCATTGAAGACCTGCGTGCCGCTGCCGCCGTCGTCAAGGGCCGGCGCGTGGCCGCCAACATCGTGCAGGCGCTGGTGGTGCCGGGCTCTGGGCTCGTCAAGCTCCATGCCGAGGCTGAAGGCCTGGACCGGATCTTCATGGATGCCGGTCTGGAGTGGCGCGAGCCGGGTTGCTCGATGTGCCTGGGCATGAACGATGACCGCCTCTCGCCTGGTGAACGATGTGCATCGACGAGCAACCGCAACTTTGAGGGCCGCCAAGGCCCGGGCGGCCGCAGCCATCTGCTGAGCCCGGCGCTGGCCGCCGCTGCAGCCATTGCGGGGCGTCTGGCACGGGTCGAAGATCTTGAACCCCTCGAACTGGAGGCTGCATGAAGCCTTTCATCCAGCTGCAATCCCTGGTGGTGCCGGTGGACCGTGCCAATGTGGACACCGACGCGCTGATCCCCAAACAGTTCATGAAGTCGATCAGCCGCACCGGCTTTGGCGACAACCTGTTTGACGAATGGCGTTACCTGGACCGTGGCGAGCCGGGGCAGGATGTGTCCCAGCGCCCACGCAATCCGGCGTTTTCGCTCAACCAGGCACGCTACAGTGGCGCGCAGATCCTGCTCGCCCGCGAGAACTTTGGCTGCGGCTCCAGTCGGGAGCATGCGGTGTGGGCGCTGAGTGACTACGGCATTCGCGTGCTGCTGGCACCGCGTTTTGCCGATATCTTCTTCAACAACTGTTTCAAGAACGGCATGCTGCCGATCACGCTGTCGAGCGAGCTGATCGAACAGTTGTTCAACGAGGTGGAGTACAACCCCGGCTACACCCTGGCAGTTGACCTGCCTTCGCAAACGATCCGTTCTTGCACGGGCATGTCGATGTCGTTCGAGATCGACGCCACCCGCAAACATCGCTTGCTCGAAGGCTTGGACGACATCGGCATCACCCTGCAGAACGCCGACCGCATTCGCGCCTACGAAGCCCGTCAGCGCCTGAACACCCCCTGGCTTTTTGCCTGAGCCTTTCCAATTCTCAAAGAGGAGACTTCTTCATGTTTCAACCACGCCGAACCGTTCTGGCCCTGGGCCTGTCGCTGGCCGTCTCTGTCCCCGTGCTGGCGCAGGACAAATTCCCGTCCAAGCCGGTCACCATCATCGTGCCGCACGCCGCCGGCGGTGCCAACGACACGATTGCACGTGTGATCGCACAAAAACTGGTTGAGCAGACCGGCCAGTCTTTCGTGGTGGACAACCGCACCGGCGCCGGTGGCAATGTGGGCACAGTGGCAGCTGCACGCGCCAGGCCAGATGGCTACACGCTGTTCATCACCGCCGACAGCTCCATGGTCATCAACCCCTCCCTCTACAAGAACACGGGTTTTGACCCCATCAAGGATTTCGAGCCGATTGGCCCGGTCGCCACTGCTGGCTATGTCCTGGTGGCCAATCCCATGTTCCCCGCCAAAAATACAGCCGAACTGATCACCATGGCCAAGCAGCAGCCCGGCAAAATCAACATCGGCTCGGCCGGCAACGGCACGCTCAACCACCTGATCGGTGAAATGCTGGGCAAAGCCACCGGCATCGACATGACCCATGTGCCCTACAAGGGCGCCTCGGCGGCTGCCACCGATCTGGTGGCCGGGCAGGTGCAGGTGTCGGTGCAGAGCCTGCCCTCGTCGATCGCTTTCATCCGCTCGGGCAAGATGAAGGTGCTGGGCGTGGTCAACCCCAAGCGCCTGCCGGCCCTGCCCGATGCCCCCACCATTGGCGAGACGGTCAAGGGGTTTGGCGCCACGCCGTGGTACGGCATGTTTGCGCCCGCTGGTACGCCCAAACACATCGTGACGCAGCTCAACGCGGAAATCGCCAAAGCGCTGGAATCCAAGGACGTGCAGGAACGCCTGGCCGGTGTGGGTTGCGAGCCTTTCAAGTCCACCCCCGAGCAGTTTACGCAACTGGTGCGTGACGACCTGCCCCGTTGGGCGAAGATCGTCAAGGAATCTGGTGCCACGATCGACTGAGGACCGACAGCATGAACATGCCGCAACTCACCCCCGGTGCGCTTCAGGGCCTGCGCGTGGTGGAAATGGGCCAGCTGATCGCCGGTCCCTTTGCCGCCAAGACGCTGGGCGACTTTGGCGCCGACGTGATCAAGATCGAGCCGCCCGGCGCAGGCGACCCCCTGCGCAACTGGCGCATGCTGCAAGACGGCACCTCCGTCTGGTGGCAGGTGCAATCGCGCAACAAGCGCTCGATTGCGCTGGACCTGCGCAGCGCCGAAGGCCAGGGCATAGCCCGTCAGCTGATTGCGCAAGCCGACGTGCTGATCGAGAACTTCCGCCCCGGCACGCTCGAAGGCTGGGGCATGGACTACGAGACGCTGTCCAAAACCAACCCGGGTCTGGTGATGCTGCGCATCTCGGGCTACGGCCAGACCGGCCCTTACCGCGACCTGCCGGGCTTTGGCGCCATTGGCGAAGCCATGGGCGGCCTGCGGCACCTGACCGGCGAGCCGGGCCGTGTGCCGGTGCGCTGCGGCATCTCCATTGGCGACACGCTGGCCGCGCTGCACGGCACCATCGGCGTGCTGATGGCGCTGTACCACCGCAAGGTCAATGGCGGACAGGGGCAGGTGATCGACGTGGCGCTCAACGAGGCCGTCTTCAACGTCATGGAAAGCCTGGTTCCCGAATACAGCGCCTTTGGCGCCGTCCGTGAGCCGGCCGGCTCGGCGCTGCCGGGCATTGCCCCATCCAACGCCTACCGCTGCGACGATGGCGTGGTGCTGATCGCGGGCAATGGCGACAGCATCTTCAAACGCCTGATGCAGGTGATCGAGCGCGACGACTTGGGTAACGATCCAGAGCTGGCCAACAACGCCGGCCGCGTCGCCCGTGTGCAGGAGCTGGATGCGGCGATCGAGGCGTGGACGCAAAGCCGCAGCGTGACCGATGTGCTGGCCGCGCTGGGCGAAGCCAGCGTGCCCGCCGGCCGCGTCTACACCGCCAGGGACATCGTCGAAGACCCGCACTACCGCGAGCGCGACATGATCCTGAAGCAGAAAACCCGCGACGGCCACGAGATCGAAGTGCCAGGCATCGTGCCCAAGCTGATGGGCACGCCGGGGCAGGTGCGTTCGTCGGCGCCCAAGCTGGGCGACGACACCGATGCGGTGCTGGCCGAACTGGGCATGAGTGCCGAGGCGATCGCACAGTTGCGCAACAACAAGGTGGTGGCATGAACATGAACAGCAAGGTCTGGGAGGGTGCAGGACGCCGCATCCACTTGCAGGAAGTCGGCACGCGCGATGGCCTGCAGGCCGAGTCGGCCTTTGTGCCCACAGAGGACAAGATCGCCTTGGTCGATGCCTTGTCTGAAGCGGGTTTGTCCAAGATCGAGGTGACGGCCTTTGTGTCGCCCAAAGCGATTCCGGCTCTGCGCGATGCCGAGCAGGTGCTGCGCGAGATCCGCCGTAAACCCGGTGTGGTCTACAGCGCGCTGGTGCCCAATGTGCGTGGTGCCGAGCGTGCGGTGGAGTCGCGTGCAGACGAACTCAACCTGGTGATGTCGGCCAGCGAAAGCCACAACCTGTCGAACCTGCGCATGACGCGTGACACCTCTTTTGCCGGTCTGGCCGAGGTGGCGCGGGCTGTGCAGGGCACAGGCGTGGCCATCAATGTGTCGTTGTCGTGTGCTTTTGGTTGTCCGATGGAGGGCGATGTGCCGGTGCAGGGCGTGCTGGACTGGTGCCGCCGCTACGTGGAGGAGTTGGGCGCGCGCGGCGTGACCTTGTGCGACACCACCGGCATGGCCTATCCCACGCAGGTGGCGCAGCTCACGCAGGCTTTCCGCGAGCGCTGGCCCGACACCGAACTGACACTGCACTTCCACAACACCCGCGGCATGGGCCTGGCCAATGTGCTGGCGGCCATTGATGCCGGGGCTGACCGTTTTGACGCCTCCTTTGGCGGCATCGGTGGCTGTCCCTATGCGCCGGGCGCCTCGGGCAATGTCTGCACCGAAGAGATTGCCCATGCTTTGGCCCTGATGGGCTACGACACCGGTGTGGATCTGTCGCGCCTGCTGGCCGCCGCCGGTCGTCTTCCTGCCCTGATCGGCCACGACGTGCCCAGCCAGATCCTCAAGGCCGGCCAGCGCCTGGATCTGCACCCGATGCCCGCAGCGGCCTAAGTGGTCTCGGGCAAGGGCAGGGCGGTCTTGTAGCGCACCTGTTTGAGGGTGAAGCTGGTGCGGATCTTCTCGATGCCCGGGATCGGGGTGAGCTGATCGATGATGAACCGCTCCAGGGCCGCAATGTCGGCCAAGGCGACCCGGATCAGGTAGTCGCTGTCGCCGGTCATGAGGTAGCACTCCATCACCTCGTCGTGCTCGGCGATGCGTTCTTCAAAAGCGGCCAGGGCCTGTTTGGATTGCTCCTTGAGGCTGATGCTGATGAACACGTTCAGGTCCAGCCCCAAGGCCTTGGGGTTGGCCAGGGCCACGTAGTGCTGGATCACCCCTGCGGTTTCGAGGGCCTTGACGCGTGCCAGGCAGGGTGAAGGCGACAGATGCACCCGGCGCGCCAGCTCCACATTCGACAAGGAGCCGTCCTGCTGCAGTTCTTTGATAATCCGAAGGTCTATTCCGTCTAATTTCATATATCGGCATTTTGTGCTGAAAATAGCATTTCATGCAAATGAAAACGGAATCCTGTTTGGTCGGCTTCTTTCTACACTGGAGCCATGAACCTGAACGACTTCCCGGACACCAATCCCGACGAGACCGCCGAGTGGCGGGACGCTTTTGAAGCCCTGTTGGCAGCCGAGGGCGCCGAGCGTGCCCGCTTCATCCTGGACCAGCTGGCCCACCGGGCCCGCGGCCCCCAGGTGGCCTGGTCACCCGAGCGGGTCACACCCTATGTGAACACCATTCCGGTCGAACGCCAGCCCGCCTTTCCGGGCGATCTGGCCATCGAGGAGCGGCTGGGTTCGCTCATGCGCTGGAACGCGTTGGCGATGGTGGTGCGGGCCAATGCCGCTTACGGCGAACTGGGCGGGCACATCGCCAGCTACGCGAGTGCTGCAGACCTGTTTGAAGTCGGCTTCAACCATTTCTTCCATGCCCGCAGCGACGACCACACCGGAGACTTCGTATATTTCCAGGGACATGCTTCCCCGGGAATGTATGCTCGAGCCTTCGTTGAAGGTCGCCTCGACGAGTCGCACCTCGAGAAC
>CAXRGK010000190.1:0-11496 GCA_964230145.1 Burkholderiaceae bacterium
GGCTTGCGCGGGCCGATTTCTGGTACTCCAGCATGAGGCCCGTGCAAGCCCCACGCGACAGCCCTGGAAAACCATTCAGACGGTCAGCGCCGCTAACACAGCCAGCGGCGCCGTTTCAGCCCGCAACACCCGCGAACCGAGCGTCACAGGAACAAAACCGGACGACAAAGCCAAAGCCTCTTCGGCCGGACTCAAACCACCCTCCGGCCCACTGAGCACCACCAGCGGCTCGCTACCGGCAGCGACAGAAGCCAGCGAACGGGTCCCCTGCGCCAGCGACAGGACGCACCGTTGCCCCTCTGAAGTGGGGCGGGCCAGCCAGTCGCTCAAGGAGACCGCCGGACGAATGGCCGGCACCCGGTTGCGCCCGCACTGCTCGGCCGCGGCCACCGCCACGCCTTGCCAGTGCGCGAGCTTCTTGTCGGCCCGCTCGCCCCTGAGCTTGAGCACGCTGCGCTCGGCCAGCAGCGGCGTGATGCTGGCCACGCCCAGCTCGGTGGCTTTTTCGACCAGCCAGTCCATGCGCTCGTTGGCGGTGATGCCCGCCAGCAAGTGGATGGCGCGCGGCGCTTCGCGTTCGATGGCATGGTGCGCACCGACTTTCACATCCACATCGCTGCGACCCATGCGCGTGACGGTGGCCTCGAACTCGCCACCTTCGCCATTGAAGAGCGTGATCACCGCACCGGGCTGCAGGCGCAGCACCTGCACATGGTGGGCGGCACCGGGCGGCAGACTCAGAGCCTGACCAGTGACCAGCGGGGCAGGGCAGAAAAAACGGGGCATGAATTCACATCCGCCCGTAGGCAAAGCCGACCTGCGGGGTGGTCCCTTCGACCTCGTCGATCAGGCGCAGCAGGGGCTTGAGCTCGCGGTAGCGGCTGGCGGTGGCGCGGATGTAGACGATGAAACGCGGCGCGTCCGCCAGGTATTTGGGCTTGCCGTCACGCAGGGTCAGCCGCGCAAAGATGCCGGCGACTTTCAGGTGGCGCTGCAGGCCCATCCATTCCACGGCGCGGTAGAAGGCGCCGAAGTCGCTGTGCCAGTCTTCAAAGTCCAGCAGGCCGGCCTTGCGGGCCTTTTCCCAGTAGCGGATGGTGATGTCGAGCACGAAGTCTTCTTCCCAGCTCAGGAAGGCGTCGCGCATCAGGCTGGCGATGTCATAGGTCACCGGGCCATAGACCGCGTCCTGGAAGTCCAGCACGCCCAGCTGTTCACTCTGGAAGGGCATCATCAGGTTGCGCGGCATGAAGTCGCGGTGCACATACACGCTGGGCGCGGCCAGGTTGCGCTGCACGATCACGTCAAACGCCTGGTCCAGCGTCTCGCGCACCTTGCCGTCCACCGCCAGGCCCTTGTGCTGCGCCAGATACCAGTCGGGGAACAGGCTCAACTCGCGGCGCAGCAGCGCTTCGTCATACGGCGGCAATTCGCCCGGACGCGAGGCCTGTTGCCACTGCACCAGCGTGTCCACCGCCTGCAGGTACAGGGCTTGGTTGGCCGGGGGGTTGTCGGCGTCGATGGCCGACATCATGGTCTGGTCGCCCAGGTCGGTCAGCAGCATGAAACCGTCTTCGCGCTGCCAGTCCAGCACCTGCGGGGCGCGCAGGCCGGCGGCCTGCATCAGGCCCGCCACCTGCACGAAAGGCTGGCAATTTTCCTTGTCGGGCGGTGCGTCCATGACGATGCGCGTGTCGCCAGCCGCAGTATCGATGCGCAAATAGCGCCGGAAGCTGGCGTCGGCCGAGGCGATGCGCAGGCTGTGCGGCAGCAGGGATTGCGAGGGGGTCAAGGCATCCAGCCAGCGGCCAAACAGGCTTTCTCGCTCGGGGCTGGACCAGGTGACGGTGCGGTCTGTTACAGGTTGGCTCATGGATAATCCATTTTATGCAATGCCCCATCGGCATTGCGACCGCATCGCCCAACCCACCTCTGTCTTCACCTTGTCCTTGCGACCTCTCACAGCCTTGAATTGTCCGCCCGCCGTCTGGCTGGTGGCGTTGTGCGTTTGGCCTGGCTTGGCATTCGGTCAGGCACAAGGCATTCAACTGCGCAGCAGCCCCCGCTTGCAGGAAAACCTGTCCGAGCAGGAAAGCCGCAAGGGCGTTACCCACGTCGAAGCGGGGCAAATCCGACTTCGCCCGGACATGGACCTGGTGCTGGAAGACGGCGCCATGATCCGCCGCCCCGGACTGGTGGTCCGTGCAGACCGCATCGTGTACGACCAGAGCCAGGACCACCTGCAAGCGCAAGGGCATGTGCGGCTCAGCCGTCAGGGCAACCTCTTCGAAGGCCCCAGGCTGGACTTGCAGGTGGACAGCTTCCAGGGTGCGTTCGAATCCCCTCGCTACCGGCTCTCGCAAGGTGGTCACGGCGACGCACGCAAAGTGGATTTCGTTGACGAAGACAGGATGGTCGCCCATCAGGCACGCTACACCACCTGCCGTGCCACTCCTGGTCCGGAATGGCTGCCCGAGTGGTTCATGAAGGCCACGCAGATCAGCACCGACGCCGCCGAAGGCATGGGCAAGGCCGAAAACGTTCAGATCCAGTTTTACGGCTACCAGACGCCGACCTTGCCCGATGTGAAGTTCCCGCTGGAGTCCAACCGGATGTCCGGCCTGCTCGCGCCGGTCGTGGCGATCGATTCGATCAGCGGGATTGAAGTGATGCAGCCCTACTACTGGGACATCGCGCCCAACCGGGATGCCACCTTCGTCACCCGGGCCATGAGCAAGCGCGGTGTCGGCCTTGAGAGCGAATTCCGGTACCTCGAGTCCGACTACAACGGGCAGGTCCGGCTCAACTGGCTGCCCCACGACGCGCTGCGCAAGGACAACCGCTGGGGTTTGAGCACCCAGCACAACGGCAGCATCGACACGGGCGTCGACGGCATTGGCCGCCTGGGCGCGGCCCTGTCCATCAACCGCGTCAGTGACGACATGTACTGGCGCGACTTCCCCAGGACTTACCTGGGTGCCTCGGGCCAACTCGGTGCCCCCGTGGCCTTGACGCAGCGGGTACTGCCCACCACGGGCACGGTGTCCTGGGGACGCGACGGTTTTTCGATGGTGGGTCTGGTGCAGCGCTGGCAAACGCAGCAGGATGTCACCTCGCCCATCACGCCCCCTTATGACCGGGCCCCGCAAATCACCATGCGCTATGGCAGGTGGAACGACCATGGACTGGACTGGTCTGTCATTGGCGACACCACCCGGTTCGAAGCCGATTACAGCCGGATCCCCAACGTCTCTGCGGCCACACTGGCCAACTTGCGCAACGGCACACGCAGCTACACGCAGACCCAGGTGAGTCGCCCCTGGATTGCCCCCTGGGGTTACATCACCCCGAAAATTCAGCTGCACGCCACCCGCTATGACATGCAGTCCCCGCTCAGCGATGGCAGCTCCTCGGTCAACCGCGTACTGCCCACCTTCAGCCTGGACAGCGGCCTGACCTTTGAACGGGAGACGGCCTGGCTGGGCAAGAACCTGACGCAGACACTGGAGCCCCGCATTTTCTATGTGCGCACGCCCTTTGTGGATCAGAGCATGCTGCCGGTTTACGACACAGGCCTGACCGACTTCAACCTGTCCACCATCTACAGCGAGAACCCCTATGTGGGGCAGGACCGGATCGTGGACAACAACATCATGACCTTTGGCGTCAGCAGCCGGCTCTTCGACAACACCAGCGGTGCGGAGTTGCTTCGCGTGGGCATCGCCCAGCGCCTGCGGTTTTCCGATCAAAAGGTCATCCTCCCCAATACCTCAGAGGAAAAAAAGGGGCTGAGCGATTTGCTGCTGGGTGCGGGCACACGCTGGAACGATCAATGGTCATTCGACGGGGCCGTTCAGCTCAACAACCAGACCAACGAAGTCCGCCGCTCGACGCTGCAGACCCGCTACAACCCGGGCCCCTACCGCTTGCTCAACGCCGCATACCGCATCAACAAGGACCCTGCCAACCCCAGCGAACTGCTTGACGTGGGCTGGCAATGGCCTTTGAGCGACATCCGCTGGAGCAACCGGCCTGACGATTCCGGCGTCAAGGCCGGCGGCCAGGGCCTGGGCGCCGATCGCTGGTACAGCGTCGGCCGCATGAACTACAGTTTGCAGGACAGGCGCCTGGTCGATACGCTGGTCGGGTTTGAATACGATGCGGGTTGCTGGCTCGGTCGCGTTGCCTTTGAGCGCCTGCAAAGCACGGTCAGCACCGCCACCACCCGCATCATGTTCCAGCTGGAACTGGTGGGCTTTGGCCGCGTGGGCGTCAGCCCGCTGGACAGCCTGAAACGAAACATCCCACGCTACCAGTACCTGCGTGAGCAACCGACAACCCCCAGCCGATTCCTGCAATATGAATAAATTGCTGCCCCGCACCTGTCATCTTGTGACAGCCATTCTGGCTGGACTGGCTTGGCATGCCCTTCCCGCCACTGGCCAGACGGCATCGTCGATGCGGTCTGCCGATTTCATCGTGGCGGTCGTCAACAGCGAGCCCGTGACCAACAGTGAGGTACAGGCCATGCGCAACCGCCTGCTGCGGGAACTGGCCGCGCGTGGCGCATCGGTGCCTCCGGCCCAGCAGCTGACACAGCAGGCGCTGGACATGCTGATCAATGAAAAAGCCCAGCTGCAGCAGGCCCAGGAACAAGGGATCAAGATCGACGACGACCAGATCGACCAGGCAGAGGCCAACGTCGCGGCCAACAACCGCTTGACGCGTGAAGCCTTTCACCAGCGGCTGACCCAGGAAGGCATGACGGTCGCAGCGTTTCGTGACCAACTCAAAAAGCAGCTGACCCTGTCACGCCTGCGCGAACGCGAGGTGGAGTCGCGCATCCGCATCTCCGACACCGACATCGACCAGTTCATCCGTGACCAGGCCCAGGGCTCTCCGGACGCCACCCCTGAACTGAACATCGCCATGATCCTGGTGGCCGTGCCGGAAAACAGCAGCCCTGCTGAAATCAAGACCCTGGAAGACAAGGCCAGGGACATCGCCCGCCGCGCACGCGCAGGCGAAGACTTTGCGCAGCTGGCCAAGACCCACTCGCAAGCCTTTGACAAAGGGGCCAAGGGCGGTGAGATGGGTCTGCGCACCGCCGACCGCTACCCGGAGCTGTTTGTTGAAGCCGTGCGTTCGCTGCCTGCCCAGGGCATTGCCGGTCCGGTGCGCTCCGGTGCGGGCTTTCACATCCTCAAACTGCTCGACCGTCGCCAGGCCAGCGCCGTCATGACCGTGGTGCAGACGCGTGCCCGCCACATCCTGCTGCGTCCGACCGCACAACTCTCACGTGACCAGGCCGTGGCCCGCCTGCAGGAAGTGCGTCGCCAGATCCTGTCCGGCCGCACCGCCTTCGCCCGTGCTGCGCAGGAGATGTCGCAGGATGGCAGTGCCGCCCAGGGAGGCGACCTGGGCTGGGCCAGCCCGGGCCAGTTCGTGCCCGAGTTCGAACAGGTCATGGACCGCCTGCAGCCCGGCCAGATCAGCGAACCGCTGGTGTCCCGCTTTGGGGTGCACATCCTGGAAGTGACCGATCGCCGCAAAGTGGCTGTGCCCGAAAAAGAGCAACGTGACATGGCCCGCGCCAGCCTGCGCGAGAAGCGGCTTGATGAAGCTTATGAGCGCTGGGTGGAAGACGTGCGCGGGCGCGCCTACGTCGAAATGCGCGAGCCTCCCGAAGTGTCCCCGCTGCCTCAGAACAACGCTTCACCTCAACGCTGACATGAAGCACATTGCCCGCAAGCGCTTCGGCCAGCATTTCCTGTCGGACAGCGCGATCATCGACGCCATCGTGCGCGAGATTGCGCCTGCACCCGGCCAGACGATGGTCGAAATCGGCCCCGGCCTGGCGGCACTGACGCAACCTCTGGTCGAACGCCTGGGGCAGCTCACCGTGATCGAACTCGACCGCGATCTGGCCCGCCGCCTGCGCGAACACCCGCACCTGCGCGTGGTCGAGTCTGACGTGCTCAAGGTGGACTTCACCGCGCTGGCGCGCGACATCCTGCCCGCCAACTCCAGCCAGAAGCTGCGCGTGGTGGGCAACCTGCCCTACAACATCTCCAGCCCGATCCTGTTCCACCTGCTCGACCATGTCGACGCCATCGAGGACCAGCACTTCATGCTGCAAAAGGAGGTGATCGACCGCATGGTGGCCGAGCCAGCCACCGCCGATTACGGCCGTCTGTCGGTCATGCTGCAATGGCGCTACGCGATGGACAATGTGCTGTTCGTGCCCCCCGAATGCTTTGACCCGCCCCCGCGCGTGGACAGCGCCGTGGTGCGCATGGTGCCGCATGCCCAGCCCGCGTCACTCGACCGCACCGTGCTCGAAACACTGGTGCAGGTGGCCTTCAGCCAGCGCCGCAAACTGCTGCGCCACACGCTGGGCAAATGGCTGGAAGAGAAAAAGTTTGCCGGCACCTTCGATCTGCAACGCCGAGCCGAAGAGGTGCCAGTGGATGAATACGTGAGCCTTGCCCAGGCGGTTGTTGCTTGAGCATTTCTCTTTTTGTCGCGCCACAAAAACAAAGCCCCGCAAGCGGGGCTTTGTTTTTGAGCCAGAGGCCTGTGATCAGGCGGCGGCGAGCCAGTAACCAGCGTTGAAGGGGCTGCTCATGCGCAGGGCCAGCGGCGACACGTCCACCAGCTTGTCGGTCGGCATTTTTTCGCCTTCTTCCACTTCGGCTTCGGCGGCTTCGGCATCTGCGGCACGGGCTTGACCGGCCTGGGCAGCACGCGCCACGGCAAAGGAATAGAAGCAGCGGAAAGGAACCTTGCGGTCGGCCCAGTAATCGGCCGTGTCACGGAAGATGTCCAGCAGCTGTTCGCGGGCTTCCTTGTCGAACTTGACGTTGGCGGGAATTTGCTCGAGCACCACAATGAAGCCCGGCTGCGGACCCGACTTGTGCAGCGGGTCGGTCATGCAGTCGTACAGGGCATCGAAATTCTTGCCAAAATGGGTGGGCAAGGTGAACTGGGCACCGATCATGTCCAGCACGTCCTGCTTGCTCTGGGCATCGCCCAGGTTGGCATACAGGAAGTGGTGGCCCAGCTTTTGGGCGGCTTCCTGCAGGTCGCTCACGCGGTGGGCGCGGATCGATTGCACGATGTTCGAGCGAACGCCTTTGAGGGGCGTGTCCTGTTGTGTTCGCTGCACGGCTTCCATCTCTGTGGTCTTCCTGAAAATCAATCTCTAGTTCTTGGTCTGGACAATCACGCGAAAGCTCGCGTAATGGTCTGCGGTGTAATAACAGGCATCCGGTTGTTTCGGCACCTCGCCACCACACACAATGCGCCGGGCTCCGCGATCTCTCGCGCCAGGTGTCTTGACGGTGTATTCGCGGTAATAGCCCCGCGCCTGCCTGGGCAGCTGCCGTTCCCGATTCCCAAAAACAGTCCCGTCCTTCTCGTACGGAAAAGGACCGCCCTGATGGATGAGACGGTAGGTCTGCTGACCCTCTGCTGGCAACTCGCTGAGCGCCAGCGCGGCGCGGATCGTACTGTCGGATTCAGACTTGGCATGCACCAATCCAGTGCACGCCAACCCGGCCAGAGCCAGCACAAACACCGACCAGCGCCTGGAAACAGCGGGAAGCCAAACCACCACGAAAACACCTTTCAAGAGCACCGGGTTAACCCGAACACTCAAGGGCGCTAGTGTGATGCATTGCACAAAAAAAAGCAAGGGCCTGCCCATTAAACAGGCAGGTCAAGCGGTCTTTTCGACCCAATAAGTGAGCGCCAGCTGTCGTGGGTTCAGTTCTGACCCAACGACAGCGGTCATGCCTCAGCGGTGGGCGTTGGCGTCGGCCACGGTCAGGGCCGTCATGTTGACAATGCGGCGCACCGTGGTGCTCGGCGTCAGGATGTGGATGGGCTTGGCCGCCCCCAGCAGCACCGGGCCGATGGCGATGTTGCCACCCGCCGCCGTCTTGAGCAGGTTGTAGGCGATGTTGGCGGCGTCGATGTTGGGCATGACCAGCAGGTTGGCACCGCCCGACAGCGCGCTGTGCGGCATGATGGCCTCGCGGGCGGCGGCGTCAAGCGCGACATCCCCGTGCATTTCGCCATCCACCTCCAGCCAGGGCGCACTTTGGCGCAGCAATTCCAGCACTTGGCGCATCTTGACCGCGCTGGGCTGGTTGGACGTACCGAAGTTGGAGTGGCTGAGCAAGGCGGCCTTGGGCGCAATGCCAAAGCGGCGCATCTCTTCCGCCGCCATGACGGTGATCTCGGCCAGCTGTTCGGCGCTGGGGTCATAGTTGACGTGGGTGTCGACGATGAAGACCTGGCGGCCCGGCAGCATCAGGCCGTTCATGGCGGCAAAAGTGGTCACCCCGGCACGCTTGCCAATCACCTGGTCGATGTAGGTCAGGTGCATGGTGTTGTGGCCCCAGGTGCCGCAGATCAGGCCATCGGCATCGCCCTTGTGGACCAGCATGGCCCCGATCAGCGACAGGCGGCGGCGCATTTCGATCTTGGCGATCGATTCGGTCACGCCCTTGCGCTCGGTCATGCGGTGGTAGGTCTGCCAGAAGTCGCGGTAGCGGTCGTCCTGCTCGACGTTGACCACGTCGTAGTCCAGCCCCTCCTGCAGGCGCAGGCCGAACTTCTCGATGCGCTTGGCGATCACGGCCGGACGGCCGATCAGCGTGGGCCGGGCAATTCCTTCATCGACCACGATCTGCGCGGCACGCAGGATGCGCTCTTCCTCACCCTCGCTGTAGGCCACCCGTTTCTTGAGTGCGCGGCGTGCGGCCTGGAAAATCGGCTTCATGGTCGTACCAGAGGCGTACACGAAACCTTGCAGGCGCTCGCGATAGGCATCCATGTCGGTGATCGGGCGTGAAGCCACGCCACTGTCAGCAGCCGCTTGCGCCACGGCCGGCGCGATCTTCATCATCAGGCGCGGATCAAACGGTTTGGGGATCAGGTACTCGGGACCAAACGCCAGCGGCTGACCCACATAAGCCGCCGCCACCACTTCGCTTTGCTCGGCCTGCGCCAGCTCGGCAATGGCGTGCACCGCAGCGATCTCCATCTCCAACGTGATAGTGGTCGCACCACAGTCGAGCGCACCGCGGAAGATGTAGGGGAAACACAGGACGTTGTTGACCTGGTTGGGGTAGTCGGTGCGGCCGGTGGCCATGATGGCATCGTCGCGCACCGCCTTGACGTCTTCGGGCGTGATCTCGGGGTTGGGGTTGGCCAGGGCCAAGATCAGCGGCTTGGCGGCCATCTTGGCCACCATGTCCTGCTTGAGCACGCCACCCGCCGACAGGCCCAGGAACACGTCCGCGCCCTCGATGACTTCGGCCAGCTTGCGCAGATCGGTCTTTTGCGCGAACTGGACCTTGTCCTCGTCCATCAATTCGGTGCGGCCTTCATAGACCACACCGGCCAGGTCGGTCACCCAGATGTTCTCTCGCGGGATACCCAGCTTGACCAAAAGGCCAAGGCAAGCCAGCGCCGCCGCGCCTGCACCCGAAGTCACCAGCTTGATCTTTTTCGGGTCCTTGCCCACAACTTTGAGGCCGTTGAGGATAGCCGCGCCGACCACGATGGCGGTGCCGTGCTGGTCGTCGTGGAAGACCGGAATCTTCATGCGCTCGCGCAGCTTGCGCTCGATGTAGAAACAGTCGGGCGCCTTGATGTCTTCGAGGTTGATGCCGCCAAAAGTCGGCTCCAGCGCCGCGATGATCTCGACCAGCTTGTCCGGGTCCTTCTCGTTGATCTCGATGTCGAACACATCGATGCCCGAGAACTTCTGGAAGAGCACGCCCTTGCCTTCCATGACGGGCTTGCCAGCCAGCGGGCCGATGTCGCCCAGCCCCAGCACGGCGGTGCCGTTGGTCACCACGCCCACCAGGTTGCCGCGGCTGGTGTACTTGAAGGCAGCCGCCGGGTCCTTGACGATTTCCTCGCAGGGGGCCGCCACACCGGGCGAATAGGCCAGGGCCAGGTCGTGCTGGTTGACCAGCTGCTTGGTGGCGGCAATGGCGATCTTGCCGGGGGTGGGGAACTCGTGGTATTCGAGGGCAGCCTTGCGCAGGATGGCGCGTTTTTCTTCGGCCTGGAGCTTGTTGCTCATGGGGATCTCCGTTGTTGTGACCACCCTCCGATTTCGTCAGGTGATATGGTGTTTTCCATTGTAGGCCTCTGACATGACCGTGGCATTCGGTTCAATACGTATCAAAGTCAGCAGGCTTTTGACCTGAATGCAAAAGTGAAGGCCCGATTCGTTCAGCGCAAGTGTTTGAACGCCTTGTGCTGCAAGGCCCGGGCGATGGATGTCTCGCGCAGGCCGGACTGGAGCCTGAAAGCCTCGCCTGCCTGCAAAGCCCCTGGCTGCTCTACCGCCAGATAAAACCCGCACCGGCCAGACTGCACCATCTCCTTGCCGGCACGTTCGTAACCGAGCACCGCATTGAACTTGGCGCAGGGCTGGCGCGGCTCGGTCACACGCAGCACCACGCCCCCGTCGAAACACAGACGGTCACCAATGAAAACATTGTGCTCATCCACGCCGTCCAGGCTCAGGTTTTCACCGAGCTGGCCAGGCACAAAAGCTTCCTCGAGCATGGACACACCTGCCACCAGACGCTGTGCCGACCACCAAGCCAGGTGAACGTACGGCAAGGCGTACACCGCCTTGGACAGGCCACCATGCACGCTCAGGTCGTTTTGCTCATCACCCTTCAGACCCAGCGGCCCCACACTCACCGGACCTTCGACCGCCTGCTTGCAAATGGCCGAGCGCACGGTGCGTTCGCCCACGCGCAGCAGGCGCGAGTGGCCCACCTGCACCGAGACGATGCGGCCTTGCAGTTCAGGCACGCATCAGCCCTTCAATCTCGTCGGGGGCCACCGGCACGTCGCGGGTGATCAGTTCGCAACCATCGGCCGTGACCACCGCGTCGTCCTCGATGCGGATGCCGATGTTCCAGAACTGTTCGGGCACGCCTTGCGCAGGGCGCACATACAGGCCCGGTTCGATGGTCAGCACCATGCCCTCGCGCAAGATACGGCTGGGGCGGTCCTTGATGGTTTCGCCGCTGAGCGGGTCTTTGCGCTCGCTGACCTGGCCCACCTCGGAAGGCTCCACATAGCTGCCGCAGTCGTGCACGTCCATGCCCAGCCAGTGGCCAGTGCGGTGCATGTAGAAGGGGAAATAACTGCGGTTGGCGATCACGTCCTGCGCACTGCCGACCTTGTTTTTGTCGAGCAGGCCCACATCGAGCAGGCCTTGCGCCAGCACTGCCACGGTGGCGTTGTGCGGGTCGACAAAGCGCGCGCCGGCTCGGGTGGCAGCGACCGCCGCGTCCTGCGAAGCCAGCACCAGCTCGTACAGCTCACGCTGCGGACCGGTAAACTGGCCGTTGGCCGGGAAGGTGCGGGTGATGTCGCTGGCATAGCCATCGAGCTCGCAGCCGGCGTCGATCAGCACCAGATCGCCATCCTGGATCAGGGCCCGGTCGGCGCGGT
>CAXRGK010000191.1:0-2492 GCA_964230145.1 Burkholderiaceae bacterium
AACTTGCCGTCCATGGCCACACCCATCTGTTTGTAGCTGAAGGTGATGGCGCTTTTTTCGGGCACGACGGCCTGGTAGCTGGCGGCCTGGGCGCTGCCCAGTGTGACGGCGCCGAGCGCCAGAGCGGTGAAGAGGTGTTTCATGTCTTGTCTTTTCCGGATGAATCAGCGCATGCGGCGCAGGGTGTCGTCCTTGAGGACGAAGTGGTGCCAGAGGGCGGCCAACACATGGCCGGCCAGCGTGAGCATCAGCAGCAGGTTCAGCAGCTTGTGCACCTGTTGCAGCAGATCGCCCAGTTCGCGGTCCCGACCCAGCAGGTCGGGGATGGGCAGCACGCCGAACCAGACGGTCTGAAAACCCTTGGCCGAGCTCATGAGCCAGCCACTCAGCGGAATGGCGAGCATGAGCAGGTAGAGCGCGGCATGGCCAGCATGGGCCGCCAGGCGCATCGGGGCCGACAGGGTCTCGGGCAAGGCCGGCGGACGGTGCGTGACGCGCCAGGCCAGGCGCAGCCAAAGCAGCAGGAACACCGTGACGCCAAACCATTTGTGCCACGAATAAAGTTCAAGCTTTTGCGGCGACAGCGGCAAATCGCTCATGTAGATGCCCAGCGCCAGCAGGCCCAGGATCAGCACGGCCATCAGCCAGTGCAGGCCTTTGGCGACGGGGGTGTAGGTGGTGTTCATTTTTTCTCCCTGGGGTCAATGGAACGCATAACCATCCATGGCAATGACGTGGTCGTAGATGCCGCGGTAAAAGGCCTCGGGCTGCGCATCGGCACCGGCGGCACCGAGCGCGGTGAACAGCGGCAGCAGGTGCTCGTCCCGCGGATGGGCGCGGGTGCCCGCCGGCTGGGTCTGGCGGTAGTTGAGCAAGACGTCGGTGTGGTGGCCACTCATCTGCGTGTGCACCCAGTCGGCAAACTGCTGCACATAGTCGGGCGTGGGCTGGCCGGTCATGCGGACGAGCTGCCAGTCGCGCAGGTTGTGCGTCACATTGCCCGAAGCCACGATCAGGAAACCCTGCTGCGCCAGCGGTGCCAGCGCCTGGCCCACGCGGTAGGCGTGCTGAGGGCCGCCGTGGTGCTGCACCGACAGCGGAATGACCGGCACGTCGGCATCGGGAAACATCTGGCGCAGCGGCACCCAGGCGCCGTGGTCCAGGCCGCGCTGCGCATCGGTGGCCACGGGCAGACCAGCGGCCTCCAGCGCGGCCACAACCTGTTTGGCCGCCTCGGGGCAACCGGTGGCCGGGTACTGGATCTCGAACAGGCGCGGGTCAAAGCCGCCGAAGTCGTGGATGGTTTCCAGCCGGCTGGCGGTGCCGACGGTGGGCACACGGGTTTCCCAATGCGGGCTGACCACCACGATGGCGCGCGGCGTGGGCAGCTGGCGCACCACATCGCTCATGGCGCTGCCGGCCGCACCGGGCTGCAGCGCAAACATGGGCGAGCCGTGGGGCACAAAAAGGACGGAGCGGTGCGTGTTCATGGGGGTGGACTGTAGGCCGCCCTTTGGCTTTGAAAAACCACCCAATCAACACAACTTTGTTGCACAATCAGCAACAATGGACAAACTCGACGCGATGCAGACCTTTGTGCGGGTGGCCGAGGCCGGCAGCTTCATTGCCGTGGCCAACCAGCTGCAGGTGGCCCGTTCGGTGGTGACGCGCCAGGTGGCCGCGCTCGAAAAGCACCTGGGCGCCAAGCTGATCACCCGCAGCACCCGCAGCCTCACGCTCACGGCCGCGGGCTCGGCCTACCTCGAAAAATGCCGCCTGATCCTGAACATGGTGGACGCGGCCGAGTCCAGCCTGGCCGAAGAAAAGGCGGTGCCGCGCGGGCGCATCCGGCTGGGCCTGCCACTCACCTACGGCTTGCAGGAGCTGATGCCGGCGCTGCTGGACTTCGCGCAGGCGCAGCCCTTCATCGAACTCATCATGGACCTGTCGGACCAGCGCGCCAACCTGGTCGAGGAAGGGCTGGACCTGTCGGTCCGCATCACGGCCGACCTGCAGCCGGGCGACATCGTGCGCAAGCTGGGCGAATGCCAGCTGCTGACACTGGCCTCGCCCGCTTACCTGGCGCAGCACGGCGAGCCACGCCACCCCTCAGACCTGCGCCAGCACGAATGCCTGATCTACGCCAGCGACACGGCCGTCAGCACCTGGACCTACCGGGACAAAGGGCAAACCTTGCAGGTGCCGGTGCGCGGGCGCATCGTGGCCAACAACGGCGCGGCCCTGACCGAAGCGGCCGCCCGGGGCATGGGCATCACGCGCCAGCCCGATTTCATCGCCGCGCCCTACCTGGCGCAGGGCCGGGTCCAGGCGGTGCTGCAGCGTTTTGAAACCGCACCACTGGGCATCTACGCCGTGCTGCCCAGCAACCGCTACATCCCGCACCGGGTGAGCGTGCTGATCGAGCACCTGGCAAGGGTGCTGGGCATCGGCACAACCATCTGAGCCCTCCCCCAACACCGTTATCTGAGCCC
>CAXRGK010000192.1:0-4521 GCA_964230145.1 Burkholderiaceae bacterium
GGGGCGCTCACCCAGGGCCACGGGTGCAACCGGGGCGGCAACTTGTGCCAGCGCGGTGGGCGGGGCACCGGTGGGGATGGCGGCGCCGGAGGCCACGGCAGCCAGCACATCACGCTTGGTGACGCGGCCGGCCTTGCCGGAGCCGGCCACGGAGCCGGCAGCCAGGTTGTTGTCGGCCATCAGCTTGGCGGCGGCGGGCATGGCCACACCGGCCATGCTGCTGCTGGCAGGGGCAGGTGCTGCAACAGGCGCCGCTGCCGGGGCTGCAGCGGGTGCAGCAGCGGCTGCCGGGGCGGGGGCAGCGCCGGCCTTGCCTTCGCTGTCGATTTTGGCGATCAACTGCTGGGCCACGACGGTACCGCCATCGCCCACCACGATCTCGGCCAGCACACCAGCGGACGGTGCGGGCACTTCCATCACGACCTTGTCGGTCTCGATCTCGATCAGGATTTCGTCCTGGGCCACGGCCTCACCGGCCTTCTTTTTCCAGGTCAGCAGCGTGGCTTCGGCCACGGATTCGGAGAGCTGGGGAACTTTGACTTCAACGATTGCCATTTTGTTCGTCTCTTTCTATTGAAACAGTTGTGCGTGTGTCGGGTTCAGATCACTTGGTCAGCACGAAGCCCTTGAGCTTGCCGAACGCCGCGTCGAGCAGCGCCTTTTGCTGGTCCTGGTGCAGGTGCGAGTAGCCCACGGCCGGCGAAGCGGAGGCGGCACGACCGGCGTAGCCCAGCTTCTGACCATCCAGCATGTTTTCGTGGATGTTGTGCTGGATGAAGAACCAGGCGCCCTGATTCTGTGGCTCGTCCTGGCACCACACCAGTTCGGTGGCTTTGGCGTACTTCTTGATCTCGGCCGCAAATGCCTTGTGCGGGAAGGGGTAGAGCTGCTCGACGCGGATGATGGCCACGTCGTCGGCGCCCTTCTCTTCGCGCTTCTTGACCAGGTCGTAGTAAACCTTGCCCGAGCAGGCGATCACGCGCTTGACCTTGTCGGCCTTGATGTCCTTGGTCTCGGGGATCACCGTCTGGAAGCTGCCCTTGGTGAACTCGGACACCGGGCTGGTGGCGTCCTTGTTGCGCAGCAGCGACTTGGGCGTGAAGATGACCAAGGGCTTGCGCAGGTCACGCACCATCTGGCGACGCAGCACGTGGAAGATCTGGCTGGCCGTGGTCGGCTGCACGATCTGCATGTTGGTGTCGGCTGCCAGCTGCATGAAGCGCTCGACGCGGGCCGAGCTGTGCTCGGGGCCTTGACCTTCGTAGCCGTGCGGCAGCATCAGGGTGATGCCGTTGACGCGGCCCCACTTGACTTCACCAGAGGCAATGAACTGGTCGATCACGACCTGGGCACCGTTGGCGAAGTCGCCGAACTGGGCTTCCCAGATCACCAGGGTGTTGGGGTCGTTTGAGGCATAGCCGTATTCGTAGGCCAGCACCGCTTCTTCGGAAAGGATGGAGTCGATGACGACGAACGGGGCCTGGTTGTCGGCCACGTGCTGCAGAGGGACGTAAGTGCCCTCGTCCCACTTCTCGCGCTTCTGGTCATGGATGACGGCATGGCGGTGGGTGAAGGTGCCTCGACCGCAGTCTTCACCGGACAGACGCACCGGGTAGCCGCTGGCCACCAGCGAGGCAAAAGCCATGTGCTCGCCCATGCCCCAATCCACGTTGATCTCACCCCGGCCCATGGCCGCGCGGTCGTCATAGACCTTCTTGACCAGCTGGTGCGGGTTGACGCTCTCAGGAATGGTGGTGATTTTCTCGGCCAGGCGCTTCCATTCGGCGAGCGGGATGGCGGTGTCGCCGGCATCGGTCCACTTCTTGCCCAGGAAAGGCGACCAGTCCACCGCGTACTTGTTCTTGAAATTGCTGATGACAGGATCGACCGTGTGCTTGCCAGCGTCCATGGCGGCACGATAGGCCTTGACCATGTCGTCGCCAAGCGACTCGCCCAGGCCTTGGGCAGCCAGCTTGTCGGCGTAGAGCTTGCGGGTACCAGGGTGGGCGCCGATTTTCTTGTACATCAGCGGCTGGGTCAGTGCCGGCGTGTCCTGCTCGTTGTGGCCCAGCTTGCGGAAGCAGGTGATGTCGATGACCACGTCCTGGCGGAAGGTCATGCGGTACTCGAGGGCCAGCTGAGTGGCCAGCACCACGGCTTCGGGATCGTCGCCGTTGACGTGCAGCACCGGTGCCTCGACCATCTTGACGATGTCGGTACAGAACACGGTGGAGCGCATGTCGCGCGGGTCAGAGGTGGTGAAGCCGATCTGGTTGTTGATGATGATGTGCACCGTGCCGCCCGTGGTGTAGCCACGGGTCTGCGCCAGACACAGGGTTTCCTGGTTCACGCCCTGGCCGCCAAAAGCGGAGTCGCCGTGCACCAGCACCGGCAGCACCTGGCTGCCCTTGGGGTCGCCACGGCGGTCCATGCGGGCGCGCACCGAACCCTCGACCACCGGGTTGACGATTTCCAGGTGAGACGGGTTGAACGCCAGCGACAGGTGCACCGGACCGCCAGGGGTAGACACGTCCGAGCTGAAGCCCTGGTGGTACTTCACGTCACCGGCCGGCAGGTCTTCGGGGGCGGTGTGGTCGAACTCGGCAAACAGGTCCTTGGGCATCTTGCCCAGGGTGTTGACCAGCACGTTCAGGCGGCCACGGTGGGCCATGCCGATCACGATTTCCTGCACGCCCTGCTCGCCGGCGCGCTGGATCAGCTCGTCCATGGAGGCGATGAAGCTTTCGCCGCCTTCCAGTGAAAAGCGCTTCTGGCCCACGTACTTGGTGTGCAGGTAGCGTTCCAGACCTTCGGCCGCCGTCAGACGGTCAAGGATGTGTTTTTTCTTTTCGGGCGAAAAGCTGGCCTTGCTGCGGATGCTTTCGAGCTTTTGCTGCCACCAGCGCTTTTGCGCCATGTCGGTGGTGTACATGTACTCGGCGCCGATGGTGCCGCAGTAGGTCTCGCGCAGCGCGTTCAGCAGCTCGCGCAGGCTCATGCGGTCCTTGCCGAAGAAGGTGTTGGAGGTGTCAAACACGGTTTCCTGGTCGGCATCGGTGAAACCGTAAAAGGAAGGCTCGAGTTCGGGAATGTTCGGGCGCTCGGTGCGCTTCAAGGGGTCCAGATCGGCCCAGCGCTGGCCCACGTTGCGGTAGGCGGCAATCAGCTGCTGCACGGCAGTGCGCTTGCGACCCATCTCGGCGTCGGCGCTGGCCATGACCACCTTGGTGCCGCCCTGCTTGGCACGCTCGGCAAAAGCATTGATCACCGGCAGGTGGGGAATGTCCTTGGCGTTGGAGCCGTCGACGGCAGGAACGTGCTGGAGGGCGTCGAAATATTCGCGCCAGTTGTCGGGAACGCTGCCTGGGTTGGCCAGGTAGTTCTCGTACATTTCCTCGACGTAAGGGCCATTGCCCCCGAAGAGATGGGTGTTGGCCGAATAGGCCGCGAAGACAGACTTTGTCTCACTCATTTTTTTCGCTACCTCCGTTCCCCTTGAGGAAACATTAGCTGGTTGAACTACCTTCCGCGACACGGCTGAACCGGTTGGCGGATGCGACAGTGTGGCACTGGAAGGGCCTGATAAAACTTTCGCATTGTGCCACGGGCTGACCGATATCAAACTTACAGGGCATGTTTGAGATGTAAAAAAGACCCCGCCAAGGCGGGGTCCGGTGCGATCAGGCTTTGACCAGGTCCACGATCTGCTGCAGGGCAGACGGATCGTCCATGGTGGTCAGGTCGCCCGGGTCGCGACCTTCGCACACCGCCTGGATGGCGCGGCGCAGCAACTTGCCCGAACGGGTCTTGGGCAGCAAGGACACGAAGCGCACACGGGCCGGACGGGCCACGGCACCCAGCTGGCTGTCCACCGTCTTCATGATCTCGCCTTCGAGCTTGAGGGCCGCCTCAGGGGTGGCGGCCAGGCTCGGGTCCTTGAGCACGGCAAACCCCACAGCCACCTGACCCTTGAGCTGGTCGGCCACGCCGACCACGGCCACTTCGGCCACGTTCGGGTGGCTGGAAATGCTTTCCTCGATCTCGCGGGTGCCCAGGCGGTGGCCGGCCACGTTGATCACGTCATCGGTGCGGCCCAGGATGTAGAAGTAGCCGTCCTTGTCCTTCACGCCCCAGTCAAAAGTGGAATACATCTGCTTGCCGGGGATGCTGGTCCAGTAGGTGTTGACGTAGCGCTTGTCGTCACCCCAGACAGTCTGCAGGCAACCCGGTGGCAGCGGGCCCTCGACGGCAATCACGCCTTTCTGGTCGGGCTCGGTGATTTCCTCGCCGGTGTTCTCGTTGATGAGCTTGACGTCGTAGCCGTACACCGCCTTGCCGGGCGAGCCATACTTGGTGGGTGCTTTCTCCACGCCGTTACACATCGCCATGATCGGCCAGCCCGTCTCGGTCTGCCAGTAGTTGTCGATGATGGGCTTCTTGATGGCATCGGCCATCCAGGTGGCGGTCGGCTCGTCCAGCGGCTCGCCGGCCAGGAACAGAGCTCGCAAGCTCGAGAGGTCG
>CAXRGK010000193.1:0-3056 GCA_964230145.1 Burkholderiaceae bacterium
CCTGCAGTTCCACACCGTAAGCACCGATGTTCTGCACCGGCGAAGCCCCCACCGTGCCTGGAATCAGGGCCATGTTTTCCAGCCCCGGCCAGCCCTGCTCCAGCGTCCAGCGCACCAGTTCGTGCCAGACCACGCCGCCGCCGGCCTCAATGATCCAGTGCCTGTCGGTTTCACCCGCCAGGCGAAGGCCCGGCACCTCCACCTTGAGCACCAGTCCCTTGACGTCGCCGGTCAGCACCACATTGCTGCCGCCGCCCAGCACGGTGCGCGGCAGGTGGGCCAGCCGGGCGTCCTGCAGCACGGCACGCAGATCGTCGTCCGAGCGCACCCGCACCAAGGCCTCGGCACGGGCGGCGATGCCGAAAGTGTTGTAAGGCTGCAGGGGGACGTTTTGCTCCAGGATCATGGGAGAATTGTCGCATTCCCAACCTTTGATCCGTTTTCAGAACATGCCTTCTTTTGACACCGTCTGCGAACCCAATATGGTCGAAGTCCGCAACGCTGTGGACACCTCCGCCAAGGAAATCGGTACCCGTTTCGACTTCAAAGGGACGTCTGCCGCCATTGAACTCAAGGACAAGGAAATCACCCTGTACGGGGATGCCGAGTTCCAGCTCACCCAGGTCGAGGACATCCTGCGCAACAAGCTGACCAAGCGCAATGTGGACGTGCGCTTTCTGGACATCGGCAAGGTCGAAAAGATCGGCGGCGACAAGGTCAAGCAGGTGGTCAAGGTGCGCGAGGGCATTGCCACCGAAGACGCCAAAAAGATCACCCGCATCATCAAGGACTCCAAGATGAAGGTGCAGGCCTCCATCCAGGGCGATGCGGTGCGCATCACCGGTGCCAAGCGCGACGATCTGCAGGCGGCCATGGCGCTCTTGCGCAAGGAAATGGCCGAGCTGCCGCTGTCCTTCAACAACTTCCGGGACTGATTCTTGTGGGAGCGCGCCCCTGCGCGCGAACAGCCTTCGGCCGCAGGGACGGCCTCCTACAAAAACAAAACAAAAAGCCTGCTGAAATTTCAGCAGGCTTTTTTGCTTGCGCCCCGCCAAAGCGGGACACAAAACATCACTTCTTGGCTTTGTTGTAGTTGGCGATGCCGTCGGTGATTTCTTTCTTCGCCGACTCGATGCCCTCCCAGCCCAGCACCTTGACCCATTTGCCTTTTTCGAGGTCCTTGTAGTGCTCGAAGAAGTGGGCGATGGCGTTGCGGCGCATGGCATTCACGTCTTCAATGTCCTTCCAGTGGTCGTACATCGGCAGGATCTTGCTGGTCGGTACGGCAATCACTTTGCCATCGACACCGGCCTCGTCTTCCATCATCAGGATGCCCAAGGGGCGGCAGGGCACCACCACGCCGGGGAACAGGGCGTAGGGGGTGATGACGAGCACATCCACCGGATCACCGTCACCCGACAGGGTCTGGGGCACATAACCGTAGTTGGTCGGGTAGTGCATGGCGGTGGTCATGAAACGGTCCACGAACAGGGCGCCGCTTTCCTTGTCGACTTCGTATTTGATCGGGTCGGCGTTCATCGGAATTTCGATGATCACGTTGAACGCATCGGGGGCCTTGCTGCCGGGGGTGACGTTGTCGAGGGACATGGATTTTGTCTCGTGAAAAGGTTGAGGGGAATCAGAATGACTGGGATTAACCCTGATTGTACTTTCACAGGCCTTGCGCCCTTGGCCCCCCCGACCCTTTAATGGTTGCGTTGGCCAATCGTGCTCCGAGAAGGCAGGACGAGGAAGCAACGCCGTGGGGATGTCGCCACAGCGTTGCATCCCCGATCTGCGACAACCATCGAGGAGAACTCACGATGACAAGCAATTCGGCGCTGATGTTGGCGCTCGTTTGCGGCCTGCTGGCCGTGGTTTACGGCATCTGGGCCAGGGGCTGGATTCTGGCCAAGGACGCGGGCAATGCCCGCATGCAGGAAATTGCGGCCGCCATCCAGGCCGGTGCTGCAGCCTACTTGGCCCGTCAATACAAAACCATCGCCATCGTCGGCGTGGTGCTGGCGGTGCTCATGGGCATCTTTCTGGACAGCGTCACGGCCATTGGCTTCGTGATCGGCGCCGTACTCTCGGGTGCCTGCGGCTTCATCGGCATGAACGTCTCGGTGCGGGCCAATGTGCGCACTGCGCAGGCAGCCACGCAAGGCATCGGCCCGGCGCTGGACGTGGCTTTCCGGGGCGGGGCTATCACCGGCATGCTGGTGGTGGGTCTGGGCCTGCTGGGCGTGAGCGGGTTTTTCTGGTTCCTCACAGGCAACGGCAACCTCACGCCTGACAAAAATCTGGCCGCCCTGCTCAACCCGCTGATCGGCTTTGCCTTCGGCTCCTCGCTGATTTCCATCTTCGCCCGTCTGGGCGGCGGCATCTTCACCAAGGGCGCTGACGTGGGCGCCGACCTGGTCGGCAAGGTGGAAGCCGGCATCCCCGAGGACGACCCGCGCAACCCAGCCGTGATCGCCGACAACGTGGGCGACAACGTGGGCGACTGCGCCGGCATGGCGGCCGACCTGTTCGAGACCTACGCGGTCACGCTGATCGCCACCATGGTGCTGGGCGCCTTGCTGGTGGCTGGCGCCCCCGCCCAGGCCGTGCTCTACCCGCTGGCCCTGGGCGCGGTATCGATCGTGGCCTCCATCATTGGCTGCTTCTTCGTCAAAGCCAGCCCAGGCATGACCAATGTGATGCCGGCGCTTTACAAAGGGCTGGCGATTGCCGGCGTGCTGTCGCTGATCGCGTTTTACTTTGTGACCACCTCGCTGATGCCGGACACCGCGCTGGGCGCGGCCGGCAGCCAGCTCAAGCTGTTCGGCGCCTGCGTGGTGGGCTTGGTGCTCACGGCCGCGCTGGTGTGGATCACCGAGTTCTACACCGGCACGCAGTACAGCCCGGTCAAGCACATCGCCCAAGCGTCGACCACCGGCCACGGCACCAACATCATCGCGGGCCTGGGCGTGTCCATGCGCTCTACCGCGTGGCCCGTGCTGTTCGTGTGCGCCGCCATCGTGGCGGCCTACGGCCTGGCGGGCCTGTATGGG
>CAXRGK010000194.1:0-3513 GCA_964230145.1 Burkholderiaceae bacterium
GCATGGGCGATGCGACGGCCAAGATCGCCCATGTGCGCCCGGGTGACCATTTCCTGTGTTGCGAAGTGCACGAGCCCGGCGTGGGTGCGCTGCTCAAGCGCTGTGGCGAAGAAGACATCGGCAACATCCGCATCGTGCAGCACGACGCGGTCGAAGTCATGGACCACATGCTGGGCGAAGACAGCCTGGACGGTGTGCACATTTTCTTTCCGGATCCCTGGCACAAGAGCCGCCACCACAAGCGCCGTCTGATCCAGGGCCCCTTTGTGCAGCGCCTGGCCAAACACATCCAACCCGGTGGCTACCTGCACCTGGCCACCGACTGGCAGCCGTATGCCGAGCAGATGCTCGAGGTGCTGTCTGCTGAACCGCTGCTGGTCAACACTGCCGGTCCGGAACTGGGCGGCTACGCGATCAAGCCCGACTACCGGCCGCTCACCAAGTTTGAAAACCGCGGCCTCAAGCTCGGCCACGGCGTGTGGGACCTGGTGTTCAGGCGGGTCTGAGGCCATGTGGACCCAGGCATTCGGCCGCAGGGGCGGCCTCCTACTGATGTCAGCCCCCTCGCAGACAGCGCTCTCACCAGATGCGACCTCACGGCAGCCGGCTGCCCACACCGTGGGAGCGCGCCCCTGCGCGCGAATGGTCTGCGCCTGAGCCATGGCCCATGTGCCCAAAAACCCGAACATTGCCATGCGCGATGGCGTCTCGCCCAGCTGCCTGGCCCTGCCCCGCGTGCGCCAAAGCCCCTGGCCGGCGCTGATCGACCACCTGGCCGAGCGCCTGCCGCGCATCAGCCGAAGCGAATGGACCGAGCGCATGCGCTCGGGCAGTGTGCTCGGCGAAGACGGCCAGCCACTGGCGCCTGATGCGCCCTATGAGGGCGGTGCACGGGTGTACTACTGGCGCGAGCTGCCCCACGAAGATCCGATTCCTTTTGAAGCCACTGTGCTGTTTGAAGACGCGCATCTGGTCGTGGCCGACAAGCCGCATTTTCTGCCCGTGACGCCTGGCGGGCGCTATGTGCGCGAAACGCTGCTGGTGCGGCTGAAGGCGCAACTGGGCTGTGCCGACCTGAGCCCGCTGCACCGCATCGACCGCGAAACCGCCGGCCTGGTACTGCTCTGCAAACGCCCGCAGGACCGCGACGCCTACCAGTCGCTGTTTCGCGAGCGGCGTGTGGACAAGGTCTACGAAGCGGTGGCCGGATGGCGCGAGGCACTGCAGTTTCCCCTCACCCGCCGAAGCCATATCCTGGAAGACGAACAGGCTTTCTACCGGATGCGCGAAGCGCAGCCGGACGAGGGCCTGCCACCCAACAGCGAAACGCGCATCGAATGTGTCAGGCAAGCAGGCGCGCGGGCGCTGTACCGCCTCTTCCCGGTCAGCGGCAAGCGCCACCAGTTGCGGGTGCACATGCACGGGCTGGGCCTGCCGATCGAAGGCGATCAGTTCTACCCAGTGGTGCGACGCGGGCCCAATGATTCAGAAGACTTTGCCGAACCCTTGCAACTGCTGGCACGCAGCATCACCTTCACCGATCCGGTGACTGGGCAGCCACGGCAATTTGAAAGCGGGCTTGAGCTGGCACAGGCAGGCCTGCTGTAGGAGCGCGCCCCTGCGCGCGAATGTCTCGGCCGCAAGGGCGGCCTCCTACACAATGGCAGAAATGTCCTGCGCCCGAATGCCTTCAGCCAGGGGCTGACCTCCTGCAAACCAAGCATCAAGCCGCGATTTCGCGCGCCGTGATGCTGTACTTGAACGCATCGGGCGCGTAGGAATCCACGCGGCCTTCGGCGGTTTCGGCCACCGGGTACATCAGGAAGTTCAGCACGCCTTCTTTGGCGCCGGGCAGCTTCAGGTCGTGGGCGGTGTTCCAGCCCAGCCAGTTGCCTTCCCAGCCGCCAAACAGGTGCTTGTAGACCGGCGCCACCACGGGGTGAACGGTGTTCTTGAGCCATTCTGGCGTTTCCAGGCGCATGACCTTGGCCACATCGGCCGGGTCCATCGCCACCCAGCCACGGGCCTGCAGATAAACCTCAGCGCGGCAGTGCTGCGCCCCCTTGAGGCTGGCTGGATTGCCCGACAACTCCTTGTAACCAAAGGCCGAAGGCACCAAGCGGATGCCGTAGACATCGCGCGCAGGCAGGCCGACCGAGCGGCACAGACCCACGAACAAGGCATTGATGTCGGCGCATTTGCCGCCCAGGTTGCCAGTCTCCAGCATGGTCTTGATATCGCCCTCGCCGCAGCCGCGCACCTTGGGCTCGCGCCAGGCGTTGGCGACCACCCAGTCGTAGAGGGCACGGGCCTTGGCTTCATCGTTCTTGGCGCCCTGCGTGGCCTTGAGCGCCGTCTCGCGGACGATGCCATCGGTGGGCAGCAGACGCGTGGCGCGGGTGTAGTGGCGCAGCGTGGCGGAATCTTCCTTGTCGAAAACGCGGCTGCCCGACAGATCGGCACGGTTTCGGGTCTGCACGCGGCTGGTGACTTCGACCACCGGTTTCACACCGGCGGCAAACTCGGCATACACCATGCGGGCACCTTCAACGCCATCGCTGGTCAGGCGGGCACTGCCGTTGCTGATGTAGCTGCTCTCCAGCGAACGCTGCCAGTCGCTGTCGATGCTGGGCACCGGCAGCCAGATGCGAGAAGCACCGACCGGATCGGCCAGCTCCACACGCGTGGTGATTTCAAAGGTACGCCAGGCGCCCGGCTGAGGGGCAAAGCGGCGTTCATTGGAAGTGGTTTGGGCACGCACAAGGGCGGGCGCTGCGATGAGAGCGCCCAGTGCGGCGCCCCCTTTGAGCAGGGAACGGCGAACGGGGGTCATGAAAGGAACTCCGGTGTGTGAGGAAAGACCTGTCGGCGCACACGAGGTGGCGCAAGCCACCAATGCCCCGAAGGCAGGTCACCCGGCGCGGCAGCGCACAGGCAATGCGATTATCCCGGAAACAATTGGGCCAGCTCAGCGGCGAGGGTTCGACAAGCCAATGATCCAGCGGCCGGCTTCTGCGCCAGCCCAGTCCACCTCGCCCACCACGCGCCAGCGGATCTGGCCGTCTGGCGCAATCAGCAAGGTGGTCGGGAAGGCCGTGATGCCAAAGCGTTTGGCCAGCTCGGCCTGTGGATCAAGCACCACCGGGAAGTTCATGCCGGTGGAGGCCAGGTAACGCCGCACATGGCTGGCGGTCTCACGCACATTGATCCCGATCACCACCGGATCGCCGCCACCCATCTCGTGCAGGGTTTGCAGCGAGGGCAGTTCTTCCTTGCAGGGTGGGCACCAGGTGGCCCAGAAGTTAAGAACAACCACCTTTCCTTTCAATGCGCCAAGGTCGAGAGATCCGCCTTGGGGCGTGTCAAAGGTATAACCACTTAATGGGTAATCAGGACCACTTTGTGGTTTCAGCCCAAAATAAAGGCCAATTGCCAAGGCAAGAACCGCGGTCACGATGGGGATGAGTTTGTTTTTCATGGTGCTTCTATTTGGCTTATCAAACGGGTCAAGCC
>CAXRGK010000195.1:0-5088 GCA_964230145.1 Burkholderiaceae bacterium
ATCTCGGTGGCCAGCTGGGCCGCGATCATCCGCAAGATCACCGCCATCAAGCGCATCCAGAACCTCAACGAAGAATTTGAGCGCGTGTTCTGGTCGGGCACCAGCCTCAACGAACTGTTTTCTGCCGCCAGCCAGAACGCCAAGCTGGCCGGCCCGATGGAGCGGATTTTTGCCAGCGGCATGCGTGAATACCAGAAGCTGCGCGAGCGCCGCATCTCAGATGCCGGCACCCTGCTCGACGGCGCCCGCCGCGCCATGCGCGCCAGCTTCCAGCGCGAGATGGACGCCGCCGAATCCCAGCTGGCCTTCCTCGCCTCGGTCGGTTCAGTCTCCCCTTATGTGGGCCTGTTCGGCACGGTCTGGGGGATCATGCACGCCTTCACCGGTCTGGCCAGCCTGCAGCAAGTGACACTGGCCACAGTGGCCCCGGGCATTGCCGAAGCGCTGGTGGCCACCGCGATTGGGCTGTTTGCCGCCATCCCGGCTGTGGTGGCCTACAACCGCTTTGCGCGGGACATCGATCGCGTGGCCATCAAGCTGGAAACCTTCATTGAAGAGTTCTCCAACATCCTGCAGCGCAGCCTGGGTTCGGGCGGTTCTGCCTCAGGTCACTGACCAGGAGCCACAAAGATGCCAGGCGTAGCCCACCGGGGACGCGGCCGACGCGCCGTCAACGACATCAACATGGTGCCCTTCATTGACGTGATGCTGGTGCTGCTGATCATCTTCATGGTCACCGCGCCCATGATCACGCCCAGCCTGATCGACCTGCCCAGCGTGGGCAAGGCCAACAAGCAGCCCGACAAGGTGCTGCAGGTGGTGATCCAGAAGGACGAAAGCCTGGAACTTGTGGCCGACGGCAAGACCAGCAAGCTGATGATCGGCGGCGTGGCCGAGGCCGTGAAGAACGCCCAAGACACCGAAGGCAGCATCGCCGTGGTGATCAGTGCCGACCGCAACGTCAAATACGAAAACGTGGTCAAGGTCATGGACACGCTGCAGCGTGCGGGCATCCAGCGCGTGGGGCTGTCGGTGCAACTGGCACCATGAGCCGCCCCCTGTCCGGAGTGTGGTTTTGAGTCAGAGCATGCGCTACCAGGCCGAATTCGCCCCGCCGCCCGAGCCAGCACGGGGACGCTCTTTCGCCATGGCCGCCGCCGCCCACGTGCTGCTGTTTGCGGCGCTGGGGCTGGTCACGCGCTGGACCACGCAGGAACAGGTCGTCACGGCTGAAGCCGAACTCTGGTCTGCAGTCCCCCAGCAAGCCGCACCTAGGCTGGTTGAACCCGAGCCTGCCCCAGCGCCAGAACCGGAGCCCAAGCCAGAACCACCCAAACCGACGCCTCGCCCAGCCCCTGCGCCCGAGCCAGAGGTGCAAAAGCATGACGCCGAAATCGCCTTGAAAAAGCAGAAGGAAGAAGAAAAGAAAAAGGCGCTCGAAAAGGAGAAGGCCGAGAAGCTGCGCAAGGAAAAACTCGAGAAAGAAAAGGCGGAAAAGGAAAAGGCTGAAAAAGAGAAGAAACTCAAGGAAGAAAAAGCCAAGGAACAGAAGGCCAAAGAGGACAAAGAGCGCGAAAGGAAAAAGGTTGAGGCCGACAAACGCAAAGCCGAAGAGGCCAAAGACAAGGCCGAGGCTGCCCGTGCCGATGCCTTGCGCAAGGAGAACCTCAAGCGCATGCAGGGCCTGGCTGGCGCCACGGGTGGAGAAAACAGCACCGGTACAGCCCTCAAATCCTCCGGCCCCTCGGCCAGCTACGCCGGGCGGCTGGTCGCCCGCATCAAGCCCAACATCACCTACCCCGGTGACGTGGTCGGCAACCCGCGTGCGGAAGTCGAAGTCAAGGTGGGTGCCGACGGCACCATTCTGAGCCGCCGCATCGTGCAGTCCAGCGGCAACAAGGCCTGGGACGACGCCGTGCTGCGCGCCATTGACAAGACCGAGGTACTGCCGCGCGACACCGATGGCCGCGTACCGCCGGTGATTGTTCTGGGGTTCAGACCGCTGGACTGAACCTGTATTGTGGGAGCCCGCCCTTGCGCGCGAATCAGCGGATTGGCTGTCGGGACATTTCGCGATCAGGGGATCGCTCCCACGAAAGTTTGAAAATCACATCGTGACGGTGCGGATCGCAACGATGTTCTGGCCATGGTCTTCGTAGACGATCTGCGCCTGCCCCTGATCGGCCTGGGCCATCCAGCTGGCCAGGGCGGCATCTGAGGGGAAAAAGCGCGCCCTTTCGCCCAAGGCCAGTTCGGCTTTGGCCGCCACATCACCCGATTGCCGTTGCAAGGCCAGACGCACCGGCAACCCTTTGACCAGTTCGCCGTGCTCGGTCTGCTCGCGCTGCGGCGGAAACTCACGGGTCAGCCGCTCGATATCCGGCGCTCGACCGTTGACCATCACGCGCAGGAATTTGCCAAAGCGGCAGCGGGCCGCACCCAGGTCCCAGATCTGCTCGATCTTGAGTCGGAAACCGCCCGAGAAACGGTCCATCTGCATCTTGGCCATGACGATGATCAGCTCGTCGTCCTTGAGGGCATGGCGGGCCGAATTGATCAGCCCCTCATCGGCGGTGGCTTCCATCACGCCCGATTTGTCGTCCAGCTTGAAGATCGCCACCTTGCCGCGCTGGCCGTTGATGATGCGCAGGTCACTCACGATGCCAGCGATCAGCTGCGGCTCTCGACTGTCGATCAGGTCGTCGATCTTGCGGCGCACGAACTGGCGCACCTCGCGTTCCACCGCATCGAACAGGTGGCCTGACAGATAAAAGCCCACCGCCGTCTTCTCAAACGTCAGGCGTTCCTTGATGCCCCAGGGCAGCACGTCCTCCAGATCGGGCTCCTGCGTGCTCGAGCCGTGCGAATCGTCGCCCAGCATGTCGAACAGGCCGCCCTGATTCGCGTTGGCCGCGGTGGCACTGGCAAAGTCAAAGGCCTTGTCGATGCTGGCCACCAGCGCCGCGCGGTTCATGTGCAGCGAATCGAAGGCACCGGCCTTGATCAGCGCTTCTACCGTGCGCTTGTTCAGGCGCGTGCGGTCCACGCGGTTGCAGAAGTCGAACAGGCTCTTGAACGGCCCGCCCTCCTCGCGCGCAGCCACGATCGCCTCAATGGCCTGCTGGCCCGTGCCCTTGATGGCACCCAGGCCGTAGCGGATGACCTTGTCGGTGACCGGCTCGAAGCGGTAGTGGCCACGGTTCACATCGGGTGGATCGAAGGTGATGCCGAATTTGAGCGCATCCTCGAACAACACCTTGAGCTTGTCGGTGTCGTCCATTTCCACGGTCATGTTGGCGCAGAAGAATTCGGCCGTGTAATGCACCTTGAGCCAGCCCGTGTGGTAGGCCAGCAGTGAATACGCGGCAGCGTGCGACTTGTTGAAGCCGTAGCCCGCGAACTTTTCCATCAGGTCGAAGACCTCATCGGCCTGGTCCTGCGGGATGTTGTGCGTGGCCAAGGCACCGGCGCGGAACTTCTCGCGGTGCTCGGCCATTTCCTCGGCCTTTTTCTTGCCCATGGCGCGGCGCAGCAGGTCGGCGCCGCCGAGCGAGTAGCCGCCCAGGATCTGCGCGGTCTGCATCACCTGCTCTTGATACACCATGATGCCGTAGGTCTCGGACAGCATCTCGGCCACCGCCGGGTGCGGGTAGACCACTTCGTCGCGCCCATGCTTGCGGGCCACGAAGCTGGGGATCAGGTCCATCGGGCCCGGACGGTACAGCGCATTCAGGGCAATCAGGTCTTCCAGACGCGTGGGCTTGGCATCGCGCAGCATGCCCTGCATGCCACGGCTTTCAAACTGGAACACGGCCTCGGTTTTGCCGTCCTGAAAAAGCTTGTAGGTGGCGGCATCGTCGAGCGGGATGTTCTCGAACGCAAAGTTCTCCTGGCCCTTGTGGCGCTTCATGATGAACTCGCGCGCGATCTCCAGGATCGTCAGCGTGGCCAGCCCCAGAAAGTCGAACTTGACCAGGCCCGCGGCCTCCACATCGTCCTTGTCGTACTGGCTCACGGCCGAGTCGCTGCCCGGCTGCTGGTAGAGCGGGCAGAAATCGGTGAGCTTGCCTGGTGCGATCAGCACGCCGCCCGCGTGCATGCCGACGTTGCGGGTCATGCCTTCGAGGCTTTGCGCCATCTCGATCAGGTTTTTGACGTCTTCCTCGCGCTCGATGCGCTCGGCCAGCATCGGCTCCATCTCGATGGCGTAATTGTTCTTGTCGCCTTCCTTTTTAGGGTTGGGCGGGTACTGCAGTGTGACCGACATGCCCGGCTTGTTCGGGATCAGCTTGCTGATGCCGTCGCAAAAGGTGTAGCTCAGGTCCATCACCCGGCCCACATCGCGGATGGCCGCACGCGCGGCCATGGTACCGAAGGTGGCGATCTGGCTGACCGCGTCGCGGCCGTACTTTTCCTTGACGTACTCGATCACCCGGTCGCGGTTGGTCTGGCAAAAGTCGATATCGAAGTCGGGCATCGACACCCGCTCGGGGTTCAGGAAACGTTCGAACAGCAGGTTGTACTGCAGCGGGTCCAGGTCGGTGATCTTGAGCGCGTAGGCCACCAGCGAGCCGGCTCCCGAGCCCCGGCCCGGCCCCACGGGGCAACCGTTGTTCTTGGCCCACTGGATGAAGTCGCCCACGATCAGGAAGTAGCCCGGGAAGCCCATCTTGAGGATGGTGTTGAGTTCGAACTCCAGCCGCTCCACATAGCGCGGGCGCTGGGCCTCGCGCTCGGCTTCATTCGGGTAGAGGTGGACCAGGCGCTCTTTCAGGCCTTCGTGCGAGACGTGGCGGAAGTAGTCTTCCACCGACAGGATCTCGCCGTTGACCGGCGGAATCGGGAAGTTGGGCAGCTGCGGCTTGCCCAGCACCAAGGTCAGGTTGCAGCGGCGCGCGATCTCGACGCTGTTGGCCAGCGCCGAGGGAAGATCGTGGAACAGCGCGGCCATCTCGGCGGCCGACTTGAAGTATTGCTCGCGGGTGAACTTGCGCACCCGGCGCTGGTTGCCGAGGATCTCGCCCTCCGAGATGCAGACGCGCGCCTCGTGCGCCTCGTAGTCGTCCTCGGCCAGGAACTGCACCGGAT
>CAXRGK010000196.1:0-2696 GCA_964230145.1 Burkholderiaceae bacterium
ACGCAATCTGGCCGTCGAGTGGGGGCCGGACAACATCCGCATCAACTGCATCGCGCCCGGCTTGATCAAGACCGATTTTGCGAAGGCCCTGCACGAGGACCCGGTGCTGAGCGCCAAGTACAACAACGAGACGCCGCTGCGGCGCATGGGTGAGCCGGATGACATTGGGGGGGTGGCGGTGTTTCTGGCCAGTCCGGCGGGGCGCTATGTCACGGGGCAGACCATCGTGGCCGATGGCGGGATGATGATCCGCTGATTCGGCTTTTCTAGACCCGCAGAGGGGGAGCCGGGGGCCAGCCGCCTCATGCTGGGGTACCAGAAATCGGCGACTGGCACCGGCGCACCCTCTGCTCAGTGGTCGTTCAAAATGCAAAAAGCCCGCTCAGCGGGCTTTTTTGTGGTGGGAGATCGGAGATCAGCCGAAGTTCTTGGCGACGAAGTCCCAGTTCACCAGCTTGTCAAGGAAGGTCTCGACGAATTTCTGGCGCAGGTTGCGGTAATCGATGTAGTAGGCGTGTTCCCACACGTCCACGGTCAGCAGCGCGGTGTCGCCGGTGGTCAGCGGGGTGCCGGCGGCGCCCATGTTGACGATGTCGACCGAGCCGTCGGCTTTCTTGACCAGCCAGGTCCAGCCGGAGCCGAAGTTGCCCACGGCGCTCTTGACGAAGGCTTCTTTAAAGGCGGCATAGCTGCCGAACTTGGCGTTGATGGCAGCAGCCACGGCGCCGGTGGGCTCGCCACCGCCGTTGGGCTTCATGCAGTTCCAGAAGAAGGTGTGGTTCCAGATCTGGGCGGCGTTGTTGTAGATGCCACCGCTGGACTTCTTGACGATGGACTCGAGGTCCATGTTTTCGAATTCGGTGCCCTTTTGCAGGTTGTTCAGGTTGACCACGTAGGCGTTGTGGTGCTTGCCGTGGTGGAACTCCAGCGTTTCCTTGGAGTAGTGGGGTGCCAGTGCGTCGATGGCGTACGGCAGTGCGGGCAAGGTGTGTTCCATGGTGTCCTCTTGTTCAGTGGGTGTTGCAAAGGGAAAGCGGCATTTTAGGGGCGTCTGGGGATTGGCGTGTGTTTGGGGGCACTGGGTTTTGCTGTGTGCCACATCTGGCGCCGCCCGAGACACCCCCAACCCCGGCCTCCGGCAAGAAGCACAAAATCAACGCACCACTAAGGGCACCGTGCCATCCGCCAAGGTCGCCTGCACGTTCTGCCCCGCAGAGAGCTGCCCCACCCGGGTCAAGGCATGCCCCTCCGAGTCGCTCAGCCACGCGTAGCCCCGCTCCAGCACCCGGTGCGGGTCCAGCGCCGCCAGACGCAAGTCCAGGCGCTCACAGCGCTGGGCGTGCTGCTGCAGGGTGAGCGCCAAGCCGTGTTGCAGCCGGTCGGACTGCCGCTCCAGCCCGTGTCGGCCGCCGGTCAGGGCCGCTGCCGGGGCCGAGCGCAAACGCAGTGCCAGCCGGTCCAGCGCCTGCGACTGGCGGGCCAGCACCGCCTGCGGGCGGCCCAGCCGGGCGGTCACGGTGTCCAGCCGCTGGGCCTGACGGTCCAGCTGACGCTGCACGCCATGCATGAGGCGGTGCGTGAAATGCTCGGCCACCTGCAGCAGCTCGTCCCGTGCGGTGGCCGCCATCTCGGCCGCGGCCGTCGGCGTGGGGGCGCGCACATCGGCCACAAAGTCGGCGATGGTGAAGTCGGTTTCGTGGCCCACACCGCTGATGACCGGCACCGGACTCATCGCGATCACGCGGGCCAGCTGCTCGTCGTTGAAGGCCCACAGGTCTTCGATCGAGCCGCCACCGCGCACCAGCAGGATCACATCCACCGGTGGTTCGGTTGGGTGGTCTTCGGCCGTCCAGGCGTAGAGGCTCTGCAAGGCCTGCGCCAGGGTGGCGGCTGCGCCTGCGCCCTGCACCAGCGCCGGCGCCATGCGCACCGGGATGTGAGGCACCCGCCGTTGTAGCGCGGTCATGACGTCGTGCCAGGCCGCCGCGCCAAGGGAAGTGACCACGCCAATGGCGCGGGGCTGGGTGGGCAGTTCGCGCTTGCGCGAGGCCTCGAAGAGCCCCTCGGCCTCCAGCTTGGCCTTCAGGCGCAGGAACTGCTCGAACAGGGCCCCCTGTCCGGCCCGGCTCATGGACTCAACGATCAGCTGCAGGTCGCCGCGCGCTTCATACACGCCCAGACGGCTGCGCACCTCGACCAGTTCGCCGTCCCGCGGCGAAAAATCCAGCATACCGGCAGCCCTGCGGAACATGGCGCAGCGGATCTGTCCGCCCTCGTCCTTGAGCGAGAAATAGCAGTGCCCGCTGGCCGCACGCGAGAAGCCGGACAGCTCGCCTCTGACCGCGACCGGATTGAAGCGCGCATCCAGCGCATCGGCCACGGCACGGCACAGCTGGGACACACTCCAGGTCACAGAAAGCGGCTCAGTCATGAACAGTCCAAGTCACAGCAGTGGCGCGAACGCCTGCAAATGAAACAAAACGAAACAAAAGTACTCCACAGAAAAACCGGGACGGAAAGACCATCAAGCGAAGATGCTCATCCCCAGCCACAAGATCTCGTAACCCATTGATTTTCATTGATTTTTTCGCAAAATACTGCAAAACCAACAAGCCACGCCAAGCAGTGTACTGGCCTCTAGCAGGTGTAGCACGGCGAATTTCCCACAAAGTTATCCACAGGCGCAATGCCTTCTG
>CAXRGK010000197.1:0-7098 GCA_964230145.1 Burkholderiaceae bacterium
TGCACCAGCTCTCGAAAGTGGTACGCCCTGGATCACTCACATACATCCTGGCCAGGATGTCGCCCGGGTATTCGAGCTGTTTGTAGAAATTGCAAAAGGCATTGACGATCACCGGCCCCTCTCCCTGGGGTTCCGGTTCGCAACCGATGCTGCGAAACCAGTCGATGCGCACCGTCTCGAGGTAGCGGAAATACACGGTATTGTTCACATGGCCCATGGCGTCCATGTCACCCCAACGGATGGGGATCACCATCTGGTGGACCAGTTTCTTGCGCTCGGGCAGCTCCAGACGCATCGTCTTCTCCTCAGAGCGCAAAGCCGTCGTCAGCCGCAATCACTGCGCCATTGATGAAGTGGCCCTCATCGCTGGCCAGCAGCATCAGGACCGCGTCCAGGTCTTTGGGTTCGCCCACCCGCTTGCGCGGCAGCATGCTGATGAGTTTCTGACCCTGCTCGGTCTGCCAATGGTGATGGTTGATCTCGGTATCGATGTAGCCTGGGCAAATGGCATTCACGTTGATGCCGAACTTGCCCCATTCCACGGCGAATGCCTTGGTCATGTGCACCACGGCGGCCTTGCTCATGCAATACACACCGATCTGCGGCAGCACCTTGAGCCCCGCCATGGAGGCGATGTTGATGATGCGACCGCCTGTAAAACTGCCGGGAGCGGCGCCTTTGGCGCGGGCCAGCATGCGCTTGCCAACTTCCTGCGCCACAAAAAACGCACCGCGCACATTGGTGCCCATGACGAAGTCGTAGTCCTCCTCCGTCACATCCTGGATGCGCTGGGTGGTGCTGACCCCCGAGTTGTTGACCAGGATGTCAATGCTGCCCATCTCGGTCTCTGCATGGGCCACAGCCGCCTGGATGCTCTCGCGCTGGGTCACATCCATCGCCACGACATGGGCATTGCCCCCTGCCGCTTCAATCTCGGCGCGCAGTGCTTTGAGCTTGTCTGTACGGCGGCTGGCCAGCACCACGCCAGCGCCAGCACGCGCCAAAGTGCGGGCGAACTGGGCACCCAGACCGCTGGAGGCACCTGTCACCAGTGCCACACGGCCCGACAGATCCATTTCATAAGCCATCACAACTCCTTCAAAACTGTGCTGTCGCCATTTTCCGATGGATGGCTGTTTGGGCCGCATAAAATGAGTCGCAGGCCCGACAGGGCATCCATTTTCGAAACTTCTGCAAGAGACATCATGAGCCCTCAAGAAATTCTGGACACCTACGGCCCCCGGGAAGCCATGGAATACGACGTGGTCGTGGTCGGTGGTGGGCCAGCTGGCTTGTCCACCGCCATCCGCCTCAAGCAACTGGCCGCTGAAAAGGGTCAGGACGTCTCGGTTGTGGTGCTCGAAAAAGGCGGGGAACCCGGTGCCCACATCCTGTCAGGTGCCATCATGGACCCGCGTGCCCTGACCGAACTCTTTCCCGACTGGAAAGAGCGCGGCGCCCCGCTCAACCAGCCCGTGACCGATGACGCCTGGAGCTTCCTGTCCGAATCAGGCGCCACCCGCACCCCCGGCATCTTCCTGCCCGAGTGCGCCCAGAACCACGGCAACTACATCATCAGCCTGTCCAACTTCACCCGCTGGCTGGGCCAGCAGGCAGAAAACCTGGGTGTGGAAATCTTCCCTGGCTTCACCGCCGCCGAAGTGCTCTACAACGAGGACGGTAGCGTCAAAGGCGTGGCCACGGGCAACATGGGCATCGGCAAGGACGGCGAACCGACCGAAAACTTCCAGCTCGGCATGGAACTGCACGCCAAGTACACCGTGTTCGCCGAAGGCGCCCGTGGTCACCTGGGCAAGCAGCTGATTGCCAAATACAAGCTCGATGAAGGCCGCGATCCGCAGACTTACGGCATCGGCATCAAGGAAGTCTGGGAGATCGACCCCAGCCGCCACACCCCCGGCTTTGTCATGCACACCGCCGGCTGGCCCATGAATAACGACACCTATGGTGGTGCTTTCATGTACCACATGGAAGACAACAAGGTCGCTGTCGGCTATGTGGTCGGCCTCGATTACGCCAACCCCTGGCTCAGCCCGTTTGAGGAATTCCAGCGATGGAAGACCCATCCGAACATCAAGTGGTACTTCACCGACGACAAGGGCGAAGTCAACGCCAAGCGCATCGGCTACGGTGCCCGCGCCATCACGGCCGGCGGCTTGATGAGCCTGCCCAAGACGGTGTTCCCGGGCGGCGCACTGGTCGGCTGCGATGCCGGCTACCTGAATGTCAGCCGCATCAAGGGCAGCCACGCGGCCATCAAGACCGGCATGCTGGCCGCCGGGGCCGCCTACGACGCCATCGTTGCGGGCCGCCAGCACGACGAGCTCGAAGCCTACCCCGAGGCTTTCGAAGCCAGTTGGCTCTACACCGAGCTCAACAAATCGCGCAACTTCAAGACCTGGTTCAAGAAGGGCCTGACGGTCGCCACGCTGATGAATGGCTTCGAGCAGTTCGTGCTGCGCGGGCACATCCCGTGGACACTGCGCCGTGACAAACCGGATCATGTGTACCTCAAACCCGCAGCCGAGTGCGAGAAGATCGATTACCCGAAACCGGACGGCAAGCTGACCTTCGACCGCCTCTCCAGTGTGTTCATCAGCAACACCAACCATGAGGAAAATCAGCCCGCGCACCTGACGCTGAAAGATGCTTCCGTGCCCGTCAGCATCAACCTGGCCAAGTTCGCGGGTCCGGAAAGCCGTTACTGCCCGGCTGGTGTGTACGAGTTCGTCAAGAACGAGGACAACTCCGACCGCCTGCAGATCAACGCGCAAAACTGCGTGCACTGCAAGACATGCGACATCAAGGACCCGACCCAGAACATTGTCTGGGTGACGCCTGAAGGGGGCGGTGGACCGAACTACACGGGCATGTGAATCGATTGCCGCAACACCCAGGGCCCGGCATGTCGGGCCCTATTTTCTGAGTCACCTGCGAAACACACCTCAGCACAAACCCGAATGTCCGCGATGGCATAGTTGCCCATAATCAAATTTGTATGACAAGTTGATGTGCAACCTGTCTTCCATCCACCCATGAGGAGCTTTTTGAATGAAACTGAGCAAACTGATGTTGGCCATCGGATTGGCCTCTGGCGTCATGGCCAGTGCCCTGGCGCAGCAAGTGACCATGCGCAACAGCATTTCCGTGGCCCAGAACTCTCACCAGGGTGAGGCCATCGATACCTTGGCACGCGAGGTAGAAAAACGCACCAATGGACGCATCAAGATCCAGAACTTCTATTCTGGCTCCCTCGGCGGCGAGCGCGAATCCATCGAGGCTGTGCAGCTCGGCACACAGGAGCTGGCCACCACCTCCACGGGCCCCGTCCCCAACTTCGTGCCTGAAGCACGAATTTTGGACGTACCCTTCCTCTTTCGCGACAAGGCCCATGCACGTGCCGTACTCGACGGCCCGATCGGCCAGGAACTGCTGACCAAGTTCGAGTCCAAAGGCTTCAAGGCCCTGGCCTGGGGCGAAAACGGTGTGCGCCACATGACCAACAGCAAGCGCCCGGTCAATGCACCCGAAGACCTCAAGGGCCTGAAGATGCGCACCATGGAGAACCCGGTTCACGTGGCCGCCTACAAAAGCCTGGGCATCGTGACCACCCCGATGGCGTTCCCTGAAGTCTTCACCGCCCTGCAGCAAGGCACGGTGGACGGCCAGGAAAACCCGCTTTCGGTGATCATGGCCGCCAACTTCGACCAGGTGCAAAAGCACCTGACCCTGACCGGCCACGTCTACTCCCCTGTCGTGATCCTCATGAACAAGGGCGCGTTCGACAAGCTCAGCGCCGCCGACAAACAGATCTTCCTCGATGCAGCCAAGGAAGCCGTCAAGGCCAACCGCGCTCGCGTGGACAAGGACGACGCCAACGGCGTGGCCGAGCTGCGCCGCAAGGGCATGAACATCGTGGAAAACGTGGACAAGACAAAGTTCATTGCCACGATGGGTCCGGCCATGGCTGAGTTCGAAAAGCAGTTCGGCAAGGCCAACCTGGACCGCATCCGCAATTTCAAGTGATTTGATCACTCCAATTGACGCCCGCACAGTGAACCCGCTGGCGGGCGTTTTTGATTCTGTAGTTGAGGAATCCCCATGAAATCCCTGTTCCTGAGCGTCGAGCGGTTCACCACAACCCTGTCGATGCTGATCGCATGCCTGATGCTGGCTGTTGCTGCATCCCTTGGCATGTTCCAAATCATCACCCGCTTTGTGCTGGAAACCCCGGCCGAATGGACAGAAGTCCTGATCCGTTTCAGTCTGATCTGGATGGTGTTCATGGGCATCCCCATGGCCTTCCGTCAGGGTGCCATGGTCAGTGTGGACGTGCTCTACCGCTGGAGCGGTCCATCAATGAAGAGGGTTCTCGACAGCGTGGTCGCCGCCGCAGCGCTGGTACTGGTCGCGGTCATCATCTGGTGGGGATGGGACTACGCCAACCGGGGCAAGGTGCAGTCCATGATCGGACTGGAAGATGTGTCGATGTTCTGGGCTTACCTGGCCATGCCGGTCGGCGCCTTGTTCAGCGTTTTCGGCATCCTGGGCAACTGGCTTGACCCGCAACGACTGGAACTGGAGACCGCTCAATGAGCATGATGATGATTGTGACCATGGTGCTGTGCTTTGCACTCACCATTTCCGTGGCGGTATCGATTGGACTGTCGGCGATTGTGGGCATCCAGATCGGCAACGCCAACATGCTCATTTCCGTCAAGGAAATGTTCTCCTCGATCAACAAGTTTCCCCTGGCCGCCATCCCGTTTTTCATCCTGGCTGGCAACCTGATGGAGACCGGCGGCATCTCGCGCCGGCTTGTGGAATTTGCCAAGAGCATTGTGGGAGGCATACAGGGTGGCCTGCCCATGACCTGTGTGCTGACCTGCATGATTTTTGCGGCGGTTTCAGGTTCTTCGGTGGCCACCACCTTTGCCATCGGAACCATCCTGATCCCGGCACTCATCAAGCACGGTTATCCGACCACCTATGCCGCATCGCTGCAGGCCACCTCGGCTGAACTGGGTGTCATCATCCCACCCTCGATTCCGATGATCCTGTATGGCGTGAGCGCGGAGGTTTCGATCGGGGAACTCTTTATCGCCGGATTCGGACCGGGCCTGCTGATCGGTGGCGCCCTGATGTTCTGGGTCTGGATCTACTGCAAGTTCAAGGGCTGGGGCAAGAACGATGGCGATGGTCGCCTGGGTTTTGGCAAAGCCACCTGGCAGGCCGGCTGGGCCCTGCTGATGCCGGTCATCATCCTGGGTGGTATTTACGGCGGGATCTTCACGCCGACCGAAGCTTCGGCCGTGGCCGTCTTTTACGCGCTGATCGTGGGCATGGTGATCTACCGGGAGATCGGCATCCGAGATCTCTACACCATTCTGCGCAAATCGGTGCTTTCCAGCGCGGTGATCATGTTCATCATCGCCAACGCCGGGCTGTTTGCCTTCCTCATCACCCGCGCGGGTGTGCCCGAGGCCATCGGACACTGGCTCGAGGAAGTGCTCAAGTCACCCGCCTATTTCCTGCTGGGGGTGAATGCAGCCCTGTTCCTGATCGGCATGTTCATCGAAACCAGTGCGGCCATCATCGTGCTGGCTCCGATCCTGGCACCTGTTGCCATGCATTTCGGCATCGACCCGGTGCATTTTGGTCTGATCATGGTCGTCAACCTGGCGCTGGGCATGATCACGCCGCCGTTCGGCGTCAACCTGTTTGCAGCCTGCACTGTGGCCCGCATCTCCCTGGACCGCATGATCCGCGACCTGGTCCCCTTTGTGCTTGTGATCCTGGCCTGCCTGATGGTGATCAGCTATGTGCCAGCCCTGTCGCTGACCCTGCGTGATTTGGTCTACGCCAGATAAGGCTAAAATCTCGGACTGTCAGGAGAGCGTCTGAACGGGCTCATGCCCATGAGCCCGTTCAGACCGCCGAAGGCGCAGGCGGAAGAATCACCGCTGAACGCTCAGGCAAAAGGACTGACGAAGCGTCTTTTCAAGACGTTGCCTCACTGGAGAGAGGTGTCGGGACATCGAACCACGGCACCCACCGAAGGAGCAAACCGCAGAACCCCGGCATCAGCGTTGGGCGTTCCCGGCGAATCTCTCAGGTAAAGCGGACAGCGAGGGCCCACCACGGCATGTGCTGTGGTGAACCGTGCCCTTGAAAGCTGCCCATGTCCGCCAACGAAAACCTGCTCACCACCCCGCTCAATGCCCTGCACCTCGAACTCGGTGCGCGCATGGTGCCGTTTGCCGGTTACAGCATGCCGGTGCAGTACCCCGCAGGACTGGTCGCCGAACACCACCACACCCGCACCGCCGCCGGCCTGTTTGATGTCTCGCACATGGGTCAATTGCGACTGACCGGCCCGGACGCCGCCGTCGCCTTCGAGAGCCTGATGCCGGTGGATGTGATGGGCCTGGGCCTGCACAAGCAGCGCTACGGTCTGTTGCTCAATGACGAGGGCGGCATCATCGACGACCTGATGTTCGTGAACCGGGGCGAAGACATCTTCGTCATCGTCAACGGGGCCTGCAAGCACGGTGATCTGGCCCACATCCAGAGTCGCATCGGCCAGCGCTGCAGCATCGAGCCGCAATTTGACCGCGCCCTGCTGGCCCTGCAAGGCCCGCAGGCCGTGACCGCACTGGCCCGCCTGCTGCCCGGCGTCGAGGAACTCGTTTTCATGACCGGCATGCCGGCAATCTGGCAAGGCGCGGACCTTTACGTGACGCGCAGCGGCTACACCGGTGAAGACGGTTTTGAAATCTCCCTGCCCGCCCGCGCCGCCGACGCCTTTGCCCGCGCCCTGCTGGCCCAGCCCGAAGTCAAACCGATTGGTCTGGGTGCCCGAAACTCGCTGCGACTGGAGGCCGGTCTGTGCCTGTATGGCAACGACATCGACACCACCACCACCCCGGTCGAGGCAGGCCTGAACTGGGCCATGCAGAAGGTGCGCCGCACGGGCGGCGCCCGCGCGGGCGGCTTTCCTGGCGCCGACAAGGTGCTGGCGCAGCTGGACGGTACGCAGCCTGCACAGCGTCTGCGCGTCGGTCTGGTGGGTCTGGA
>CAXRGK010000198.1:0-5226 GCA_964230145.1 Burkholderiaceae bacterium
TTTTTCAGGCGCGACACACGCCTGATTCAATGCAGCTTGGGGTCGCCAAACTCGCCATCGGTTGGCGTGTCTTCAGGCAGACGAAAACTCTCGCTGGCCCAGGCCCCCAGATCCAGGCCTTTGCAAATCGCCGAGCAAAATGGCCGGTAGGGATTGCGGGGGCTGTAGACACACCACAGTTGGCAGGCGGGGCAGCGCACACGACGCTCGACAGAGTCAGGGCCTGACTTGGGTTCGCTCATGCGCAGAGTGTCATCTCAAATGCCACGTCCTCGTGGCTGACGATCAGTTTGCCATCGGCTTGCTGTTGCATCAGACGGATCACCACCAGCAGGCGGTTACAGCTGATTTCAGGCGTCAGCCCCAGGCTGGGGTCGATGCGCAGGCGCAGCAGCTGGAAGGTGCGTCCCTGGGGCAGGTTTTGCTGCAATTGACCATGTGCAGCCATCACCTTTTGTGTCATGCCCGATTCGCGCAGCATCTGCATCAGCAGGCCAATCGCCTGGGCCAGCGGTGCAAAAGGGGCCGTCCAGCGGGACAAGTCAGCCTGTCGCTGACCTGGTTCCAGGTGTTTCCAGGCGTGGTACGCGGGCAGGTCGAATTCGCAGGTTCCTCCTGGTACGACAGCGCGACTGCGAATCGCATTGAGGAAGTCGTTTTCGCTGAGCTCATGTCCCAGACGACCCATCTGGGCATTCAAACTCTCGAAGTGGGCATCCAGCTGGGCGATCACACCGTCCAGCGCTTTTTCAGAAATGGCCGGGTTGCCACGGTAGCTGTTGTAGACCTGTTTTTGTCGTTCCAGGTCCTTGAGCACATCGGCTTTGAGCTCTGGTCGGGCAGCCACTTCGAGCAACTCGAACAGGGTGATGAGCGCGAAGTGGTGGTCGATGGCATCGGTGCGGGCGAGCAGGACACCCAGACGGTCGAACAGCTCCTGCAACCGCAGGTAGGTGCGGATGCGCTCATTGAAGGGGTATTCGTACAGTATCACGCGGCGGTCTTCCAGAGACCCGATCATAGCCCGAAGTGCACGGCAGCTTCGAGCACCTGCTGGCGCAGTTCTTCCAGGCTCAGGCCCTGGTTGAAAATGACCAGATCGGCGCAGGCCAGACGCTGTTCACGCGTGGCCTGCTGGGCCATGATGCGGTCCACTTCTTGTGGTGTCAGCCCGTTGCGGGCCACCACACGTTCACGCTGGACGGTGGGGTCGCAATCGACCACCAGAACGCGGTCGACCTGGGAGCGCCAGCGCTCACCGGACTCGACCAGCAGAGGAACATCATGAACGATGCAGCGCGTACCTTCCTTGACAGCGGACTGTGCCTGTTCGTGCGTGATCTGTGCGACCAACGGATGGATGATGCTTTCGAGCTGCTGGCGTGCCTGCGGCTCTGTGAACACCTTTGATCGCATGGCTTGCCGATCCATAGCCCCGTCAGGTCCCACCATGGTATCGCCGAACCGTCGGCGTATTTCGGGGATGGCCCGTCCGCCCGCGGCAGTCAGACTGCGTGAAATGGCATCGGCGTCGATGACGACGGCCCCTCGATCAGCCAACATGCTGGCCACGGTGCTTTTGCCGCTGCCGATGCCGCCGGTCAGGCCGATGCGCCAGATGCGAGTGGGTGTCATGGGTTCAGAGGGTCAATGAGGTTGGTGCACCGAAGAACAAGAGCCAGGCACCTGCGAGTGCCAGAAAAGGCCCAAATGCGATTTGCCGATTGTTGGGCAACTGCTTGCGCCACATCAGCACCAAGGCGACCAGAAGGCCTGACACCGAGGCGATCAGCACGATGGCCAGCAGCTGCTGCCAGCCAAACCAGGCCCCGAGAGCTGCGAGCAGCTTGAAATCGCCGTGGCCCATGCCTTCCTTGCCTGTGAGCAGCAAAAACAGCCAGTACACGGACCAGAGACAAAGGTAACCGGCGACGGCCCCTCCCAGCGACGCTGGCAGAGAGACCGGTGTCCAGCCCAGCGCAGCAGCGATCAGGCCACCCCAGGTCAGGGGCTGGGTGATGGCATCTGGCAGCCATGTGGTTCGGGCATCGATCACAGCCAAGGCCAGCAAGGCAGCAGAAAAGCCAGCCCATGCCATTGCGACAGGCCAGTGCGCGTGGGTCAGCAGGCTCCAGACAAACAGGGCCGATGTGAGCAATTCGATCAGTGGGTATTGCCACGAAATGCGGCTGCTGCAGTGCCTGCAGCGCCCGCGCAGCAAGACAAAACCCAGCAATGGCAAGTTGTCGTACCAGGCGAGCGGGTGTTGACAGGCGGGGCAATGCGAAGCTGGGAACACCAGGTTCAATGTGACCGCATCGGTGCTGGCCGGATCGGCCCACGACTGCTCGATCATGATGGGAAGTCGATGGATCAGCACATTGAGAAAGCTGCCGACGGCCAGGCCCAGCAGGGCCGCAAAAGCAATGATGGGGAAGTCGTGCGTCATGCTCAGAAAACTTGGCCGAGCCGGAATATGGGCAAATACATGGCAACAAGGATAACGCCGATTGCTCCCCCGAGCACCACGATGATCAACGGTTCGATCAGGCTGGACAGGGCGTTGATCCGCGTGTCGAGTTCATCGGTCATCAGTTCGGCCGCTTTGCCCAGCAAGGTGTCAAGCGTGCCGGTCTCTTCGCCGGTGGCGCACAACTGGATCAGCATGTCCGGGAACCGGCCAGTGTGGGCCATGCCTTCGCTCAACCGCTCACCTTGGGCCACACGCCTTTGCAGGTGTTCGTTGATGCGGGCATACACGGGATGGCCTGTGGCGTTGCCGGCAACGGGCAGGGCTTCAGCCAATGGAACGCCAGTGGCCAGCAAGGCAGACAAGGTATGTGCCCAGCGCGCGAGCACCGAGGTCCTTACCAAATGGCCTATTGCGGGCAAGTTGAGTACACGCCTGTGCCACTGGCGCTGCCAGGCAGGCTGTTGCCATTGCCGACGCAAGAGCAGGACCAAAGGGACCGCTGCCAGCGTCAACCACAGGGCCCATTCGTTGACCGCCTTGCTGAGCCCCAGAATCACCCGTGTGCTCCACGGCAGTTCGGCGCCAAAAGACCGGAAGACGTCTTCAAAAACAGGCACGACGTGCAACAGAATCAGCAGCAATACCGCCAGGGCAATGGCGATCACCACACTCGGGTAGGTCAGAGCCGAACGCAACCGTGATCGCAGGGCTTCATTTTTCTCGAGAGCCTGGGCCAGGCGTTCCATCATCGTGTCCAGAATGCCAGCCGTTTCTCCTGCATGGACCATGCTGACGTACAGTGGACCGAAGTGCCGGGGGTGTCGCTGCAGGGCTTGTGAGAGGGGCATGCCACCCTCCACGTCCTGCCGGACTTGCTCCAGCAGTGTGGCCATGGCGGGTGCGACCGCACTGCGCTGCAACATTTGCAATGCCGGCACCAGACTGATGCCTGCCCGGATCAGCGCTGACCATTGCCGGGTCATGGCCGTGATGGCTCTGCCTTTGATGGGAGGGGTGTGTGTCCACCATTGTCTGCGCAGTTGCGCGACGCTGATGCCCTGGCGCCGCAGCTGGGCGTGAGCCAGTGCTGCATCAGGCGCCTGGACAATGCCTTGTCGGGGTCTGCCCTTGGCATCGTGTCCATGCCACTGGTAGTCCCTTCCTTGTTTTCCCGTTCTCATGTCTGTTCCCGAGTGGCGGCAAGCACCTCATCGAGCGAAGTTTCACCGCTGAGAACTTTGTTCAGACCCGCTTCGCGCAAACTGCGTACACCGTCCAGACGGGCTTGTCTGGCCAGAGCCAGACCGCTGGCGTCCTGCATGACGAGTTCTTGCAGGGATTCGCTCATGGGCATGACCTGGAAGATGCCGGTTCTGCCTCTGAAGCCCTTGTGGCAAGCGCTGCAACCTTTGGGCGTGTAGATGGGGTGACCCTCTTCGGGCAGGGCGTCTGCGGCAAGACCCGCTTGAAGCAAGACCTCTGCAGGCACAGAGATGGGCTCGCGGCACTGTTCACACAGACGGCGGATCAGGCGCTGTGCGGTGATGAGCGACACGCTGGCGGCAATGTTGTAGGGCGCCACGCCCATGTTGCGCAGGCGAACCAATGTGGCCGGGGCATCGTTGGTGTGCAGCGTAGAGAGCACCAGGTGACCGGTTTGGGCAGCCTGGATGGCGATCTGGGCGGTTTCCAGGTCGCGGATTTCGCCGACCATCAGAATGTCCGGGTCTTGACGTAAAAAAGCACGCAAGGCCACGGCAAAGTTCAAACCGGGACGGTCCTGCACATTGACCTGGTTGATGCCTGTCATCTGGATTTCGCAGGGGTCTTCCACAGTGGCTATGTTCACTTCGGGTGTGTTGAGCAGTTTCAGACAGGCATACAGGGACTGGGTTTTGCCCGACCCTGTGGGGCCGGTTACGAGCACCATGCCGTGTGGGCGACGTATGGCTTGCTCCAGTACCTCCAAATCGGCCGCTTCGTAGCCCAGCGTGGGCAGATCCAGCTGAGCTTGTCGTCCATCCAGTATCCGCACGACGACTTTTTCCCCAAACAAGGTGGGCAGGGTGCTGACCCGCAGGTCAAGTTCCCTGCCATCTTGCAGATGTAATTTCATGCGGCCGTCCTGCGGTAGGCGTTTTTCGGCCACATCGAGCCGTGCCATGACCTTGATGCGGGCTGCCAGACGGTCACGGAAGGCCAAGGGCGCCGCGGGCACTTCTCTCAGTTGTCCATCGATGCGCATGCGCACCCGGTAATGATGCTCATACGGTTCAAAATGAAGATCGGAAGCGTGCTGTAGAACCGCTTGTTCTAGCAACTGCTGAACGTAAACCACCACCGGTGCGTCTTCCATGGGCCCGCTGCGCACCGGCCCTCCTCCCTGCTGGTCGGCCATGACGGCTCCTTTTGAATACCAAGGAATTCATCATGTGGGCTGGTCCGAGTGTTGTAAAGCGGGCTTACAGCGATATGGGCACAAAAAAGCCGCCGACTGCTTGGCAGTGGGCGGCTTTTGGCGGATGTTTTGGTCGGGGTGAGAGGATTCGAACCTCCGGCCTCTACGTCCCGAACGTAGCGCTCTACCAGGCTAAGCTACACCCCGAGGTAGAACCCGTGATTGTAGCAAAGCTCAGATCGGCAACTCGCGCGCCAGGTTGCTGCGAACCCATTCGGCGGTGCCCGAGGCGGTGATTTTTGCCATCAGTGCCTGCACCGATTGTTCGCCCACCATCTTGTCCAGACTCTTGCCG
>CAXRGK010000199.1:0-4006 GCA_964230145.1 Burkholderiaceae bacterium
GTCGGTCATCGCCACCGCGCCGCAACGGCGCCTGGCCATCAAGACCTTTGTGCGCAACGAAGGCACGGGCGTGATCCGCGAGGCGGTGCTGCGCGAGCTCAAGCGCGGCGGCCAGTGCTACTTTCTGCACAACGAGGTCGAGACGATTGAGAACCGCAAGCAAAAGCTCGACGAAATCCTGCCTGAAGCCCGCATCGCCGTGGCCCACGGCCAGATGCCCGAGCGTGAGCTGGAGCGCGTGATGCGCGACTTTGTGGCCCAGCGCTACAACATCCTGCTGTGCTCGACCATCATCGAGACCGGCATCGACGTGCCCACGGCCAACACCATTGTGATTTCACGCGCCGACAAGTTCGGCCTGGCCCAGCTGCACCAGCTGCGCGGGCGCGTGGGCCGCAGCCACCATCAGGCCTATGCCTACCTGCTGGTTCCCGAGATCGAAGGCCTGACCAAACAGGCGGCGCAGCGACTGGATGCGATCCAGCAGATGGAAGAACTGGGCAGCGGCTTCTACCTGGCCATGCACGACCTGGAAATTCGCGGCGCGGGCGAGGTGCTGGGCGAAAGCCAGAGCGGCAACATGATGGAAATCGGCTTTCAGCTCTACAACGAGATGCTGTCCGAGGCGGTGCGCAGCCTGAAAAACGGCAAGGAGCCCGACCTGCTCTCGCCCATGCAGGCGGCCACCGACATCAACCTGCACGCCCCTGCCCTGCTGCCCGACGACTACTGCGGCGACGTGCACCTGCGCCTGTCCTTCTACAAGAAGCTGGCGACGGCCAAGACCAGCGACCAGCTCGACGGTCTGGTGGAAGAAATTGTGGACCGCTTCGGCAAGCTGCCCGCCCAGGCACAGACCCTGATCGACGTGCACCGCCTGCGCGTGCTGAGCCAACCCTACGGGGTGGTCAAGGTCGACGCCGCGCCCGGGGTGATCCAGATCAGCTTCAAGCCCAACCCGCCGGTGGACCCCATGGCAATCATTGGCCTGATCCAGAAGAACAAGCACATCAAGCTGGCCGGCAACGACAAGCTGCGCATCGAGCGCGAGCTGCCCGACCCGAAACAGCGGGCGCAGATGGTGCGGGACATTTTGCGCAGTTTGGGCACGCCGCGGACCGAGGCGGTCGCCGCCTGAAGCCTCAGCGCAGCTGGATGCTGCCGCTCACGGTGATGTGCACTTCGTCCTTGCCGCCCTCGAGCGGGATCGGGCTCGGTGCACCATCGGCCACCACCATGCGTGCCGAGGCCATCAAGGGCATCACCGGGGAGGGTCGATCCACTGTGCCCACCGTGACCTGGCGCATGGTGTAGCCGGCAACACCGAAGTCCTTGGCCAGGTGCTGCGCTTTTTGCCGGAAACCCTGCACCGCCTGGCTTTGCACTTCGGCTTCGAGCTGCTGACGCCCCTCACGCGAGAGAGAAAACTGCGCCGATTCCACCGCCATGCGCGGCACCTGGCCAGCAGCCTGGCCAATCTTGCCGAAATCACGGCCCTCGATGACCAGATCGGCCTGGCCTTGCCAGCCGACGACCTTTCCCTTGTCGTTGTAGCGTGGGTTGATGCCAAAAGCGCCGCTGTGCACTTCCAGCTGGTGCGGCTGGAGCTGCGGGCGCAACTGGCCCAGTGCTTCGTCCACCACCTTCTTGAGCTGCTTTTGCACAGCCATGGGCTCACTGCCCTCCAAGGTGCTGCGCAGGACCACGCGCAGCCAATCCTGCCTGGCCTGCTGCCAGGCGCTGGCGCTGAGGTGAACCACCTGCTGCGGTTCGGCGGTTGTCGTTTGTGCGTGCAGGCCCAGGCTCAGGCCTGACAAGGCCAAGGCCATCACGCGGCGTGCCGACAGCTTTTTCATGTTGTTCTCCCATAAGTTCAATGGACAGCGGCCACAAATTGCGGCCGCGACGCCATTGTGCAAGCGTCCGGCGCCGAGCCACGATAATTGCGCCATGACTTCTGTAACTGAATTTGCCCCGGGTCTGGTGATCCAGGGCTTCACCGCCCCCCTGTCACTCTCTCAGTTCAAACTCATCGCCTTCGACATGGATTCGACGCTCATCAGCATCGAGTGTGTGGACGAGATCGCCGACGCCGTGGGCCGCAAGGCCGAGGTGGCCGCCATCACCGAAGCCGCCATGCGCGGAGAGATCACCGACTTCAAGGACAGCCTGCGCCGCCGCGTGGCCCTGCTCAAGGGCGTGACCACCGACGACATGGAACGCGTCTACAGCGAGCGCCTGAAGATCAACCCCGGCGCGGCCGAACTGATTGCGGCCTGCCAGAAAGCGGGCATGAAGGTGCTGCTGGTTTCGGGCGGTTTCACCTACTTCGCCAACCGTGTGAAAGACCGGCTGAAGATCGACTTTGCCCGCTCCAACATCCTGGAGATCGAGAACGGTGTGCTCACCGGCCGCATGGTGGACCAGAGCTGGGGCGATATCTGCGACGGTGCCGAAAAACGCCGCACCCTGCTCGAGGTGGCCAGCCTGCTGGGCATTGCGCCCCGAGAATGCATCGCCATGGGCGACGGCGCCAACGACCTGCCCATGATGGGCGAGGCCGGGCTGTCGGTGGCCTACCACGCCAAGCCCAAGGTGCGCGAGCAGGCCATGGTCGCCATCAACGAGGGCGGGCTGGACCGGCTGCTCGAAGTCGTTCGTCCCTGAGCTCGACATGAAGAACTGGCCTTATCCGCGCTGGATTGGCCATCGGGGAGCCGGCCAGCTCGCGCCTGAAAACACCCTGGCTGCCTTTGCGCTGGGTGCACACCATGGTTACCGCATGTTCGAATGCGACGCCAAGCTCAGCGCCGATGAAGAAGTCTTTCTGCTGCACGACGCCACGCTCGAGCGCACGACCAACGGCAAGGGCATGGCCGCCGCCATGAGCTGGGCCGCGCTGTCCAGGCTGGATGCCGGCAGCTGGCATTCACCGGCTTGCGCAGGCGAACCGCTGCTGACGCTGGCATCGCTGGCCAGTTGGTGCATCAGCCGTGCCTGCCTGTTGAACATCGAAATCAAACCGACACCCGGAACCGAGCGACGAACCGGCGAAGTCGTGGCGCGCCAAGCCATGCGGCTGTGGAGCGGCCAGGCCGTGCCGCCGTTGCTGACCTCGTTCTCGGTCGAAGCGCTGGCAGGTGCCCGCCACGCAGCGCCCGCACTGCCCCGCGGCCTGCTGCTGGAAAACCTGCACGATGGCTGGCTGCAACAGGCTCGGGCACTGGCTTGCGTGGCCGTCGTCTGTCATCACCCCTTGTGGAACACCGCCATCGTGGCGCGTGTCCATGATGCGGGCATGCGCTGCCTGGGCTACACCGTCAACGACGAGGCGGTGGCGCAACAGCTGATGGCCCTGGGCATCGACGGCATCATCACCGATCGGGTAGACCGGTTCAAACCCGACTGATCAGCGGCGCAAGGGCCGCAGCAGGTCCTTGAGGCCGTTGTGGTCGATCTCCTGCATCAGCTGCAGCAGGCGGCCGATTTCGCCTTTAGGAAAGCCCTCACGGGCAAACCAATTGAGGTAGTTGCCAGGCAGATCGGCGATCACCACGCCCTTGTGCTTGCCGTAGGGCATGGGCGTGGTGACGAGTTTGAGCAGGTCTTCGGCTTGCATGGGATTCGGCCGCGGGGGCGGCCTCCTACTGCGCAGTGATCTGGCTGCGGGGGCGGTTTGCAGGAGCGCGCCTCCGCGCGCGAATCAGAGGGCTTTGGCCAGACGCGAAACGCCTTCGAGGATCTTGTCTTCCGGCGCCGTGGCAAAGCTCAGGCGAAAGGTGGCATGGTCGGGGTTGGCGCAGAAGAACGGCGCGCCCGGCACAAAGGCCACGCCCTGCTCGATGGCGCGTTTGGCGTAGTCGTTGCCATCGGCCACCTTGCCGCCCGCGCCCGTCAGACGCGCCCAGACGAACAGGCCACCTTGCGGCTGCACAAAACTCACGGCGTCACCGAGTTCCCTGCGCAGCGCGTCGCCCATGGTGCGGGCGCGCTGCGCGTACACGCT
>CAXRGK010000200.1:0-9692 GCA_964230145.1 Burkholderiaceae bacterium
CAGCGGGATCACCGGGTCCGCACTCAGGGTCTGGCCCAGGTAATCGCCCAGACCGCCCTTGTACTGCCAGCTTTGCGTCTCTTTGGTCTTTTCATGGACCAGCGTGACGCTCACGCCCGGCATCAGCACCGCCTTGCTGCGCAGCAGGTGCACCAGCTCGCCGATCGGCAGAGCGGGCGAATCGAAATACTTGGCGTCGGGCCAGACGCGCACCGTGGTGCCCTGTTTGCGGTCGCCGGCTTCCTGCGCGCGCGCCACGAGTGGTTCGACCACATCACCCCCCGAAAACACCAGCGTGGCCACCTGGCCTTCGCGGTGGCTGGTGGCCTCAAGCCGTTTGGCGAGCGCGTTGGTCACGGACACGCCCACGCCGTGCAGGCCGCCCGAGAAGCTGTAGGCGCCGCCCTTGCCCTTGTCGAATTTGCCGCCCGCGTGCAGGCGGGTGAACACCAGCTCAATGACCGGGGCTTTTTCCTCAGGGTGCAGGCCGAACGGAATGCCGCGGCCATCGTCCTCGACGCTGACCGAACCGTCGGCATGCACGGTGACCTTGATCTTTTTGCCAAAGCCCGCCAGCGCCTCGTCGGCGGCGTTGTCGAGCACTTCCTGGATGATGTGCAGCGGGTTGTCGGTGCGGGTGTACATGCCCGGCCGCTGTTTGACCGGCTCCAGGCCCTTGAGGACGCGGATCGAGCCTTCGGAGTAGTCGCTGGAGGTTTTGACGGTATTGGAGCTTGCCATGGCGGCGGATTGTAGTGCGAAAGCGGAGGATATACTGGATAAAAAACCAGACCACAAATCCTGCATGCCCTGCCTACAGGCCAACCCGGCTGGCCCAGGCCGGACAGCGCGGGGGTTGCGGATTGGTTACAGTCGCAGGATGCAGTCCAAACCGCTTTCTTTGACCCAGGTGCTCGTGTGCGGCGCCGCCATCGTCACGCTGTCCATGGGCATCCGCCACGGCTTTGGCCTGTGGCTGCAGCCCATCACCCAGGCCCAGAGCTGGGGCCGCGCCGACTTTGCCTTTGCCATGGCGGTGCAGAACCTGGCCTGGGGCTTTTTTGGCATCTTCGCCGGCATGATCGCCGACCGCTTTGGCGCTTTCCGCGTCATTGCGGCCGGTGCCCTGCTCTACGCCACCGGGCTCGCGGGCATGGCCTGGTCGACTTCGCCCTGGGCCTTTGCGCTGTTCACCGGCGTGGTCATCGGCATGGCCCAGGCAGGCACCACCTATGCAGTCATTTATGGCGTGATCGGCCGCAATGTGAGCGCCGAGCGGCGTTCCTGGGCCATGGGCATCGCGGCCGCGGCCGGTTCCTTTGGCCAGTTCCTGATGGTGCCGGTCGAGGGCATGCTGATCAACTTCACCGGGTGGCAAAACGCCCTGCTGATCCTGGCTGCCGCCGCCTTGCTGATGGTGCCGCTGGCCCTTGGCCTGCGAGAACCTCAGCTGGCCGCTGCATCCGGTGCACGGCGCGAGCAGACCATTGGCCAGGCTCTCGGCGAAGCGTTTGGCTACCGCAGCTTCCAGCTGCTGATGGCGGGCTACTTCGTCTGCGGCTTCCAGGTGGTCTTCATCGGTGTGCACATGCCCAGCTACCTCAAGGACGCCGGCCTGTCACCGCAGGTGGCCAGCTACGCCCTGGCGCTGATCGGCCTGTTCAACGTTTTTGGCACCTATGCCGCTGGCGCCCTGGGCCAAATGCTGGCCAAACGCAAGATCCTGGCTTTCATCTACTTGGCGCGCTCGGTGGCCATCGTGCTGTTTCTGCTGGCGCCGCTGTCGCCAGCCAGCGTCTACATCTTCTCGGCCGCCATGGGTCTGCTGTGGCTGTCCACCGTGCCGCCGACCAACGCGGTGGTGGCACAGATTTTTGGCGTGGCCCACCTGTCCATGCTCAGCGGCTTCATTTTCTTCAGCCACCAGATCGGCTCCTTCATGGGGGTGTGGCTCGGCGGCTATCTGTACGACAAAACCGGCAGCTACGACACTGTCTGGTACCTGGCCATCGCTTTGGGCGTGTTCGCGGCACTGGTGAACCTGCCGGTGCGTGAGGGCGCCATCGCCCGCACCCAGCCTCAGGCCGCCTGAACCGGAACCACCGGCCATGACCCGCAGACACTCACACTGGCCCCGCATCGCCACCGTGGTGGTGGTGCTGGCGCTGACCACCTGGCTGTACGCCCGCCCCGAGACGGCCATTCTGCTGGCCGAGCAGCTCTGGGCCTGTTTCTGAACATCCCTCATGCACGGCACCGAAGCCCCTTCCCCCTGGGTTTGTCGCTGGACACCCCTGATTCGTCCTGCCGGCCATGTACTGGACCTGGCCTGCGGCGGCGGGCGGCACATGCAATGGCTGGCCTCGCATGGCCACCGTGTGCTGGGCGTCGACCGTTCGCCCGAAGCCTTGGCAGTGGCGGTGGCCTTTGGCCCCACCTTGCAGGCCGACATCGAAAACGGCCCCTGGCCTTTGGCTGGGCAACACTTTGACGCGGTGGTGGTGACCAATTACCTCTGGCGTCCGCTGTGGCCGCAGATTCTGGAGAGCCTGACTCCAGGCGGCGTGCTGATCTGCGAAACCTTTGCCCAAGGCAATGAAACCGTGGGGCGCCCTTCGCGCCGGGACTTTCTGCTGGCCCCTGGCGAGCTGCTGGAGGTGGCGAGCCGGGGCGGTCTGCGGGTGGTGGCCTATGAAGACGGTTTTCTGGATGCACCCGCTCGCTTTGTGCAGCGGATGGCGGCGGTGCGCGAGGCCCCCGCCCAGGACCCTGTCCGCTGGCCACTGGTTTGACACGTCCGGCGACAGGCCCGACCTGTCCGTCGTTAGAATGTTCTTTTCTGTCCAACAACACCGACATGACCACCACCCATCGCATCCAAGGCAGCATTCCCGCCCTGATCACCCCCATGCTCGACAACGGCGATGTGGATTACCCCACCTTGCGAAAACTGATCGACTGGCATGTGGCCGAAGGCACGGATGCGCTGGTGATCGTCGGCACCTCGGGTGAGTCACCGACCGTCAACGTCGAAGAACACCGGGAAATCCTGCGCGTGTCGGTTGAACAAGCCGCCAAACGCATTCCGATCATTGCAGGCTGTGGCGCCAATTCCACGGCAGAAGCCATTGAGTTGGCCAAGTACGCCGAGTCCATCGGTGCAGATGCCCAGTTGCAGGTGGTGCCCTACTACAACAAACCCACCCAAGAGGGCCTGTACCAGCACTTCAAGGCCATCGCTGCAGCCACGCCCAAGCTGCCCGTGATCCTGTACAACGTGCCAGGCCGGACCGTGGCGGACCTGCAGCACGACACCGTGCTGCGCCTGGCCCAGGTGCCCGGCATCATCGGCATCAAGGAAGCCACCGGCAGCATCGAGCGAGCCCAGTGGCTGATCCGCGATGTGCCCAAACACTTCGCGGTCTATTCGGGCGATGACCCCACTGCCGTGGCCCTCATGCTGTGCGGTGGCGTGGGCAACATCAGCGTGACCGCCAACGTGGCCCCTCGACAGATGCACGAGTTGTGCCAGGCGGCCATGCGCGGTGACATCGCCACGGCAATGAAGATCCAGTTCCAGCTCATGCCCTTGCACAAGAACCTGTTTGTCGAAGCCAACCCCATCCCGGTCAAGTGGGCCATGGCCCGCATGGGTTTGTGCGGACATGCACTGCGCTTGCCTCTGACCCCTCTGTCGACCGGACAGCAGCCTGTTGTCGAAGCTGCACTCAAGGCCAGTGGCCTGCTCTGAAATCTCCGCAAGGACCCCTCTGTGAAGCGATCGTTCATTACCCCCTCGATCATCTGTCTTGCGGCATTGACGCTGCTTTCCGGATGCTCGGCGCTGGAAGAAGACAAGGTCAATTACAAAAGCGCCACCAAAGGCCCCAGCCTGGACGTTCCGCCCGACCTGACCCAGCTGCGCCGCGACTCCAGATATGCCCTGGAAAGCACCTCGGCCACCGCATCCGGCTTTGCCAATGCACGCCAGACCATCAAGGATTCAGGTACCGCATCCAACAACCTGGGGGACGTGCGCATGGAACGCTCGGGTGGCCAGCGCTGGCTGGTGGTGAACCGTCCGCCCGACAAAGTCTGGGACACCCTGCGCGAGTTCTGGACCAGCAACGGCTTCGTGCTGACCACCGATGCGGCCGACTTGGGCATTCTTGAAACCGATTGGGCCGAGAACCGTGCGAAGATTCCACAGGACTTCATTCGCCGCACCTTGGGCAAAGTGCTTGACGGTCTGTACTCGACCGGCGAGCGTGACCGCTATCGCACCCGTGTGGAGCGCAACAGCACCGGCGGTGTGGACATCTACGTCACTCACCGTGGCATGGTTGAAGACTACGCGGACGCCCAGAAAACCAGAACCGTCTGGAAACCCCGTGCCTCCGATCCAGAACTGGAAATCGAATTCCTGCGCCGCATGATGGTCAAACTCGGCGGCTCCAAAGAGCAGACAGCCGAACCCGCTGGCACCAGCGCCAGCCCCACTGTCGTCCCCGCGCTCAAAGTGACAACCATCGACGGCCGCCCCACATTGGCCCTGCAAGACGCCATGGATCGTGCTTGGCGACGTGCTGGTCTTGCCCTTGACCGCAGCGGCTTCACCGTAGAGGACCGCGATCGCAGCAAAGGCATTTACTTTGTTCGCTACGTTGCGCCGGCAACCACCACTGAAGAGCCAGGATTTTTCTCACGCCTGTTCAGCAGCAAACCACAGGCCCCCGGTTTGACGCGCTATCAGGTCCAGCTGCAGGCGCAAGCCGATGGCGGCACACAGGTGTACGTCCTCAATCAGGCTGGACAGCCTGAGGCCTCTGACAACGCCGAAAAGATCCTCAAGCTGCTGGCCGCCGAGATGCGTTGAGCGCGGCTCAAGACCCATAAAAAAACCCGCCAGTGGCGGGTTTTTTTATGGGCTGCCGATCTGCATGAGACCGGCATGCCGCAAGACCAATTACTTGGCAGCAGAAGCGTCAGCAGCAGGAGCAGCGGCGGAAGCGTCAGCAGCGGGAGCAGCAGAAGCTTCAGCAGCGGGAGCAGCAGCAGGAGCGGCGGGAGCAGCGGCTTCTTCTTTTTTGCCACAAGCAGCCAGAGCAGCAGCAGCGATCACAGCAGCCAGAACGAGGGTCTTGTTCATTTTGAATGTCCTTAAAGGAAGTGATAACAATTTCCGGAAATTGTCGTGACAACCACCTGATGGTTGAAAGACCGAACCGAAAGTACTCGAGATCTTTCGGCTCAGCTTTAAATTATAGCGTTTTCCCCGATGCCGAGCAAAGTCATTTGCAATCCTGGCGTCAGATTGATGGTGCCGATTTCACAATTGTTAACCAACCTGCAGAGGCCCACTCCAGCAGTGCAGCCTGAGCGTCCTCGCCCAGTTTGGCGCACAGTTTTGCAGACAAGTGCCGCTGATCTGCCAACTGCCGCAGAAGGCGACCGTCCTGACCAGCGACTCTGAAGCCTTCGCCGTTGATGAAAACATGGCGATCGTCATACATCATCCGGGTCCGACGATCGAGAACCACACCACGTTGTGACTCCCAGGCTGCAGCCTGACGGGATTCAAACCAGACATTGGCTTTGGGTTCTGTCAAATACTCTCCCAGCAACAAGCTCAGCATGTGCGGGTCGCTGAGTGCCTTGTTCAGGGCCTGTTTTGCGAACTCCAGCAACTCGGACGGCATGGCCGCAGGATGGGCTACCGCCGGCTGAGCAGGATCACGGTACACCGCCTCGCCGACCTGATCCAAAGCTTCTTCGGCCAATCCTTGCAGGAGTTCGCGGGCCAACTCGCCCTGCTGCGGTGAGCGAAACCCGATGGACCAAGTCATGCACTCGCCTTCGGCAATCCCATCATGGGCATATTTAGGCGGCAGGTACAGCATGTCCCCCGGCTCCAGCACGAACTCCTCTTCGGGTTCGAAGTTCTGCAGGATCTTGAGCGGCACACCCTCTTGCAGCATCAAATCCTTCTGACGGCCGATGCGCCAGCGGCGCTTGCCATGGGCCTGCAGCAAAAACACGTCGTAGCTGTCAAAGTGCGGCCCTACGCCACCGCCATCGGTGGCGTAACTGATCATCAGATCGTCCAGACGGGCATCGGGCACAAAACGGAACTGCTGCATGAGCTGGTGCACGCCCTCGTGGTGCAGATCCACACCCTGAACCAGAAAAGTCCATTTTTTCTGGCTGAACGGTGGCAGGCTGCGACGGAACAGCGGGCCATGCTTCATCTTCCAGCCTTTGTCACCGTGCACAATCAGACGCGATTCCACATCTTCCTGCCCGGCCAGCGCCACCAGCTCGGCTCGCCCCACACAGGGTGAAAAATCCGGGATGGCCTGGCGCACCAGCAGGGGTTTCTTGTGCCAGTGGCGCTTCATGAACTGGGCTGGCGTGAGGCCACCCAGCAGGGTCAGGGGTTGGTCAATGTCCATGGTGAGACAATTGTCCCATGGACATCAAAGAACAATGCGTGGTCGCACTGACCTGGACACTCAAGGACACCCTCGGAGAAACGCTCGACGTGTTGGACGAGCCGGTCGAGTTTCTGATGGGCGGGCAGGACCTGCTGCCCAAGATCGAAGCGGCCCTGCAGGGCCATGGGGTGGGTGCCAAGGTCGATCTGCATCTGGAGCCCGAAGACACCTTTGGCGATTTCGACGACCAGCTGCTGTTCCTGGAGCCGCGGCACCTGTTCCCCAAAGACATCGAAGAGGGCTTGACGATCGAGGGCACTGCACTGCCCCAGGGCTGCAACCCGGACGCTCCGCGTAGCGTGCTCTACACGATCACCGAGATTTACCCCGAGCATGTGGTGCTGGATGGCAACCACCCGCTGGCGGGCATCGCCATTCGCCTGCACCTGAAGGTGGAGGGGGTGCGTGAGGCCACCGAAGAGGAAGTGGGTCGCGGCACTTGCGGCACCGGCTTTTTCCGCATCGAGGTGGGCGAGCAGGAAACGTCTGAGGGCAAGACACTGCACTGAGCTTTTTTGGGCTTGGTGCCTTGAATCCGCGTGAGCGGGGCGCATGCCCGGCTCCTCATGCTGCGCCGAAGCGCAGAAATCGTTCACCGGGCATGCGCCCCGCTCACGCTGTCGCGCTTGGTATTGGAGCTCGAGACCCGCAGCGGACAGGAACACCTGATCCACTGATGAGGTTCGCGGGGCTGGGGGTGCCGTGGGCCGATTTCTGGGACCCCAGCATGAGGCCCGCGGCACCCCCGGCCCCGCGAACCGGCACACAAAATACGCTACCGCTTCCCCGTAGAGCCGTAACCACCGACGCCACGCGCAGTCACGTCACCAAACTCCTCGACCACATTGAAGCGCGCCTGCACCACCGGCACGATCACCATCTGTGCGATCCGCTCCATCGGCTCGATGGTGAACGCCACATCGCTGCGGTTCCAGCAGCTGACCATCAGCTGGCCCTGGTAGTCGCTGTCGATCAGCCCCACCAGATTACCCAGCACAATGCCATACTTGTGGCCCAGGCCCGAGCGCGGCAGCAGCATGGCGGCGTAAGCCGGGTCGTTCAGGTGGATCGCGATGCCGGTCGGCACCAGCTGCCAGGCATTGGGCTGCAGGGTCAGGGGTGCATCCAGGCAGGCACGCAGGTCCAGGCCGGCGCTGCCGGGCGTGGCGTACTGAGGCAATTGGTCGCGCATGCGCGCATCGAGAATCTTGACATCGAGGTCCATGAAAGGGCTTTCGGTACGGGCGTAGGTTTCAGGCGTGCACAGTGCCCAGCCGATGGGCAATGTCTTCAATCAGTTGGGTGGCCAGCACCTGTTTGCTGGCGTGCGGCAGTTCACGGGCACCTTGGGCATCGACCAGCAGCAAGGCATTGTCGTCCTGCCCAAAGGTGGCCGGACCGATGTTGCCCACCAGGAGCGGCACCCCCTTGCGCGCACGCTTGGCTGTGGCATGGGCCAGCAAGTCGTGGCTTTCGGCGGCAAAGCCGACGCAAAACAATTCCCCCGTCTGGGCGCGCGCGGACTTGGCCACCGAGGCCAGGATGTCGGGGTTCTCCACAAAACCGAGTTGTGGCGTTTGCCCCGAGCCGTCTTTCTTGATTTTCTGATCGGCTGAAGCGGCCGGGCGCCAGTCGGCCACGGCCGCAGTCGAAATAAAGACCTGTGCCGCGCCCACGCTGTGCTCGACCGCTTGCTGCATGTCACGGGCAGAGCGCACATCCACTCGACGCACGCCACGTGGCGTGGGCAGGCTCACCGGTCCGGCCACCAACGTGACATTGGCGCCAGCCATGCGGGCGGCACGCGCGATCGCAAAGCCCATCTTGCCGCTGGAGAGGTTGGTGATGCCACGCACCGGATCGATCGCCTCGTAGGTCGGGCCGGCCGTCACCAGCACCGCCTTGCCGGCCAGCGCCTTGGGTGTGAAAAACGCTTCCAGGTCTTCCAGAATTTCTTCGGCCTCGAGCATGCGCCCATCGCCGGTCTCGCCACAGGCCTGGTCACCCTGCCCCACATCCAGCACATGGATGCCATCCGCCTTGAGCTGCGCCACATTGCGCTGCGTAGCCGGGTTGGCCCACATCTCGCGGTTCATGGCAGGCGCGACGACCAGCGGCACCTTGTCGATCGGCCGAGCCAGGCACATCAGGCTGAGCAGCTCATCGGCCCGGCCATGCAGCAGTTTGGCAAGAAAATCGGCACTGGCTGGTGCCACCACAATGGCATCGGCCTCTCGGCTCAGGTTGATGTGGGCCATGTTGTTGGCCTCGCGGGCATCCCACTGTGAGGTGTAGACCGGCCGGCCGGACAACGCCTGCATGGTCACCGAGGTCATGAAGTGCTCCGCCGCCTCGGTCATCACGACCTGCACCGTGACGCCGGCCTTGACCAGGGCGCGGCAGAGTTCAGCGGACTTGAAAGCGGCAATGCCGCCAGACAGACCCAGAACGATGTGTTTTCCAGCAAGATGGCTCATGGCCGGCAATGTAGCAGACGCCCGCCCCAGGCTCGCCCATCTATAATCTCGCTTTACCACCAGACGGGAGCCAGCCTCCCCACCGGACATGACCAAATTCGTCTTCGTCACCGGCGGTGTGGTGTCTTCCCTGGGCAAGGGAATCGCCTCCGCTTCTCTGGCCGCGATCCTCGAATCACGCGGCCTCAAAGTCACCCTCATCAAGCTCGATCCCTATATCAATGTGGACCCGGGTACCATGAGCCCGATCCAGCACGGCGAGGTGTTCGTGACCGACGACGGCGCCGAAACCGACCTGGACCTGGGCCACTACGAGCGCTTCATCAACACCCGGATGAAGAAGGCCAACAACTTCACCACCGGCCAGATCTACAAGAGCGTGCTGGAAAAGGAGCGCCGCGGCGACTACCTGGGCAAAACCGTGCAGGTCATCCCGCACGTCACCAATGAAATCCAGGACTTCGTCAAGCGCGGCGCAGGCTACGGCACGCCCGAGGCGGTCGATGTGGCCATCGTCGAGATCGGCGGCACCGTGGGCGACATCGAGTCCCTGCCCTTTTTGGAAGCCGTGCGCCAGCTCAGCCTGCGCCTGGGCCCGAACAACGCGGCTTTTGTGCACCTGACCTACCTGCCCTGGATCGCCACGGCCGGCGAGCTCAAGACCAAGCCTACCCAGCACACGGTGCAAAAGCTGCGCGAGATCGGCATCCAGCCCGACGCC
>CAXRGK010000201.1:0-7557 GCA_964230145.1 Burkholderiaceae bacterium
GGTGGTCAAGTTCTACCGCCCGGGGCGCTGGTCACCCGAACAAATCCTGGAGGAGCACACGTTTGCCGCCGAGCTGGTGACAGCAGAAGTGCCCGCTGTCGCACCCTTGATGCTGGACGGGGCCACGCTGCACCATGCCGAGGGCTTTGACTTTGCGGTCAGCCCGCTGCGCGGCGGGCGCACCCCCGAGCTGGACGACCTGGAGGTCCTCGAGTGGATCGGACGTTTTCTCGCACGGCTGCACAACGTGGGCGCAAATCGGCCCTTTGTGCAGCGACCCGCGCTGGATCTGGCATCGTTCGCGCAGGAGCCCGCCGAATGGCTGCTGACACACCAGGCCATTGCGCTGGAGGTGGAACGCGAATGGCGCGCCGCCTTCGAGACGGCGCTGCCTTTGCTGCAGAGCACACTGGAAGGACTGCCCGAGCGCGCCATCCGCCTGCACGGCGACTGCCACCCCGGCAACATCCTGTGGACGCCGGACGAAGGACCGCATTTCGTCGATCTGGACGATGCCCGCATGGGGCCAGCGGTGCAGGACCTGTGGATGTTGCTGTCGGGTGACCGGCGCCAGCGCACGCTGCAGCTGTCGGCCTTGCTCGACGGCTACGAACAACTGCGTGACTTTGACCGGCTCGAACTGGGCTGGATCGAAGGCCTGCGCACCTTGCGCCTGATCCACTACAGCGCCTGGCTGGCCCGGCGCTGGAACGACCCGATCTTTCCGATCAACTTTCCATGGTTCGGCACGCCCGACTACTGGCGCTCGCAAGTCCAGATGCTGCACGAACAGATCGAGGCCATGCAGGAAGCGCCGTTGGTGGTGTAGGGGACATTCGGCCGCGAGGGTGGTCTCCTACAGGAAGCGGGGACTTGCAGGAGCGCGTCCCTGCGCGCGAATGCATGCAAGCACTCAGCCCGACACACGCACACCCAGCCCCATGGCCGCGCCGCGCAAAGCGGGTTGTTCGGCCTCGATCATCCAGGTCGGGATGCGCGAGAGGAAGGCGGCAAAGCGCCCCTTGTCTTCAAAGGCGGCGCGAAAGCCCGAGCGGGGCAGGTACGCGCGCAGGTGGCCCAGCACGCCGCCGCCCAGATAAATGCCGCCACGCGCGCCCAGCGTGAGCGCGAGATTGCCGGCCACGCGGCCAAGCAGCACACACATGGTTTCGACTGCCTCCTGGCAGAGGGCGTCCTGCCCGGCCAGCGCACGCTGCGAAATTTCGGCCGCCCCCAGAGGTGGCAGGGGCTGACCCGACAAGTCGGCCAGCGCGGTGTAGAGGTTTTCCAACCCCATGCCCGAGATCACACGTTCGGCCGAAACGTGCGGCCAGCGCTGCCAGAGCACGCGCAGGATGTCGGCTTCGCGCGCGTTGCCGGGGCTGAGCGTGACGTGCCCACCCTCGCCTGCAATCGGCACCCACTCGCCCGAGCGCGCGCGCACCAGCGAAGACACGCCCAAGCCCGTGCCCGCGCCCAGCAGGCCACGTGGCGCGTCTGACACCGACTCGCCCCCCCCCAAGGACAGCAACTCGACCGGACTGAAAGTGGGCGCGGCCAGCGCCATCGCCTCCCAGTCATTGAGCATGCGCAGCGACTGCAGGCCCACTCGCTGGCGCGTGGCTTCGATCGAAAACGCCCAGGCGGTGTTGGTCATGCGCAGCCAGTCGCCATCGATTGGATTGGCAATGGCGATGCAGGCCTGCGCGGGGACCGGCACCCCCACTTGCTGCACGTAAGCCTGCAAGGCCTCGCCCAGATCGGCAAAACCGCTGGTGGGCAAGGTCAGGGGATGCGCCAATGGCTGACCGTCACCCGAGATCAGTGCAAAGCGGGCGTTGGTGCCGCCGATGTCGCCCACCAGGCCGATGAAGGGAAATGCCGTCATGTGTGTCTCGAACAATGATCAGACAGCCAGTGGCAGGTCCAACGTGACCTGCAGGCCGTGAGGGATGGCTTCGGCCAGGCTGACCGTACCGCCATGCCGCTCGATGATTTCTCGCACGATGGCGAGCCCCAGACCACAACCATTGCCGGTGTCTGTGCCGCGCACAAAGCGCTCCATCACGCGTTCGCGCTCTGGTGCAGGAATGCCCGGACCGTTGTCGCTCACGCACAACCGCGCCCGCCTGCCCGTGCTGTGCACACTGACCGTGATTTGCGCGCCATCACCCGCGTAATACAGGGCGTTGTCAATCAGGTTGCTCACCGCCTCGCGAATCAGCAGTTCATTGCCCTCGACCCAGACCGGCTGGGCAACGACGCCATCGTCTTCGTCCATGCCCAGATCCATGTTCAGTTTGAGCGCACGCGGCACCAGCTCGGCGGTCAGCAGCCGCGCCATGCGCGCCAGGTCAAAGCGCTGGCGGTCCTGCGCCATGAGCGACTCGGGCTCGGCCCGCGCCAGCGTGAGCAGCTGGTTGACCAGATGCGCGCTGCGCGTGGCGCTTTCGTGCACACGCTCCAGCCGCACGCGCAGTGCCGGATCGCTCACCGACTGCAGGGCGATCTCGGTCTGGCTCTTGAGCCCCGCCAGAGGCGTACGCAGCTGGTGCGCGGCGTCGCCGATGAAACGCTTTTGCGTGTTCACATTGCTTTGCACTGCCGCCAGCAGGGTGTTGAGCGCATTGGCCAGTGACCAGAGCTCGCGCGGTGCCGAAGCCAGCTGCAGCGGCGCCAGATCGGTGGGCGCGCGGCCCTCCACCTGCAGGCGCAGGCGGTGCAACGGCGACAGCCCGGCGCGGATCCCGGCCCACACCAGCAAGGTGAGCAAGAGCACCAGCGCCGACATGGGCAACAGCATGTCCACCAGAATCTTCTGCGCCAGCTCTTCGCGGTTGGCACTGCTGCGTGCGACCTGCACCAGCATGGTTGACGGCTGCGGTCCATCGCCAAGGGAAAGGCGCAGCGCCGCGATGCGCAAGGCCTGGGGAGAGGGCGTACGCGCGTCTCGGGCCGGTGTGCTGCCGCTGTAGAACTGTGGCTCACCCAGTGGGAGGTTTTCAAAGTTCTCGGGCAGGGGCAGCGACTGGTTGCCCAGGATGAACTGACCCGGCGGTGAACTCACTGTGTAGAGCAGGCGGTCGCTGGGATCGGCCTCCAGAATGTCCTGCGCTGCCTTCGGGAAATCGATCAGCAGTCCATTGCCGATGGGTTTGAGCTGACGCGCCAGTGCCTTGCTGGCCTGCAGCAGGCTGGCATCGATCGCCTGATTCACATAGCCAGAAGCCAGACGGTAACTGGCCACACCGCCCGCCAGCCACACCACCAGCTGCGGCAACAAAAGCCACAACAGCAACTGCCGCGCCAGCGACACCCCTGCCTGCCCGTCAAGGGGCCGCATCTGCAATTGCGGTGTGGGTGCAATCGGCAATGACATGTCAGCTCGCCTCGGCCTCCAGCAGGTAGCCGATACCACGCACCGTTCGGATGTTCACGCCTGCCCCGTCGGTCTTGCGGCGCAATCGATGCACATACACCTCGATGGCGTTGCCGCCACCCACCTCGGCCTCGTCGCTCCAGGCGGCATGGATCTGTTCCTTGGTCACCACCTTGCCCTGTTGCTGCACCAGCAAGGACAGCAGCGTCCACTCACGACCACTGAGCTCGATGGATTCGCCCGCCACCCAGGCTCGTCGGGCGCCCTCGTCCAGCGACAGTCGCCCCACCTGGCTGGCCATCCCCTGACGACGCTGGCTACGGCGCAGCAGCGCCTGCAAACGGGCCAGCAACTCCGGGAAATCAAACGGCTTGGTCACGTAATCGTCAGCCCCGGCCTGCAGACCAGCCACCCGGTCATTCAGAGAGTCACGGGCTGTCAGCAGGATCACGGGCAGTTCCGGTTGCCGCGCCCGCAGTTTCTGCAGCACCGACAGCCCATCCAGCATGGGCAAGCCCAGGTCAAGCACCGCAATGTCCTGCGGTTCGCGCTCGAGCAGGTAATCGGCCACAGCCCCATTGGGAGCGTGCGCCACCTGGAAGCCAGCCCCCCGCAACTGAGTGCTCAAGGCATCGGCAAGGAGGGCATCGTCTTCGGCCAGCAGCAGTTTCATGAATGGAGAATGAATGAAGCGAGGTGCGCACTGCACGTACCCCCCTTGAATTGTGCCGTTTTCAGCGCGCCTTTCGACCTCAGGGTTTAACCTCATGTTAATAAATTAATGTTTTATTAACATTTGCCTCCACGGGCAGTAGCCCGACACCTTTCAACCCGCGGCCCTGACAGGCCACACACCGGAGACCGACTTGAACAAGACCATGACCCTGATCCAGCGCGCGGCCCTGGCCGCCATCGCCACCACCACCCTGGCCGTCAAGGCCGGTGAAGTCGAAGTGCTGCATTGGTGGACCGCTGGCGGCGAAGCCAAGGCCGCCGCCGCCCTGAAAGCGACACTGCAGGCCAAAGGCCACACCTGGAAAGACTTTGCCGTGGCCGGCGGCGGCGGCGACAACGCGATGACCGTGCTCAAGTCGCGCGTGGTCTCGGGCAACGCCCCGGCCGCCGCCCAGATCAAGGGGCCTTCGCTGCAGGAATGGGCTGCCGAAGGCGTGCTGGCCAACATCGACGATGTGGCCAAAGCTGAAAAATGGGACAGCCTGCTGCCCCCCGCCGTGGCCAACGTCATGAAGTACAAGGGCAACTACATCGCCGCCCCGGTCAACGTGCACCGCGTGAACTGGCTGTGGGTCAGCAACGACGCCTTCAAGAAGGCCGGCGCCAAGGTGCCCACCAACTGGGACGAGTTCTTTGTCGCCGCCGAAGCCCTGAAGAAGGCTGGCATCATCCCCGTGGCCCATGGCGGCCAGAACTGGCAGGACTTCACCGTTTTCGAGAGCGTGGCCCTGGGCGTGGGCGGCGCCGACTTCTACAAGAAGGCCCTGGTGCAGCTCGACCCCGCCACCCTGAACGGCGCCACCATGACCAAGGTGCTCGACACCTTCAAGAAGGTCAAGACCTACACCGACAAAAACGCCCCCGGCCGCGACTGGAACCTGGCCACCGCCATGGTCATCAAGGGCGAAGCCGGCATGCAGATGATGGGCGACTGGGCCAAGGGCGAGTTCGTGGCCGCCGGCAAGACCCCCGGCAAGGACTTCAGCTGCGTGGCCGCGCCGGGCACGGCCAAGGCCTTCACCTTCAACGTGGACTCGTTCGCGATGTTCAAGCTCAAGAACGAGGCCAACATCAAGGCCCAGAAAGACCTGGCTGCGGCCATCATGTCGACCGACTTCCAGGAAGTCTTCAACCTCAACAAGGGCTCAATCCCGGTGCGCCTGAACATGAACCTGGCCAAGTTTGACGACTGCGCCAAGCTCTCCTCCAAGGACTTCGTCGAGACCGCCAAGAGCGGTTCGCTGGTGCCTTCGATCGCCCACCAGATGGCTGTACCCTCGGCCACCACCGGCGCCATTCAGGACGCGGTGAGCCAGTTCTGGAACGACGACAAGATGAGCACCAAGGACGCCCAGGCCAAGATTGCCGCCGCGGCCAGAACCAAGTAATCCCTGCACGGGTCCTGCCGGGCTCTGGCCACAAGCCGGGGCCCGGCATTTTCTGACGGAACCCCTTCATGCCATCCTCACCCCGATCTCCAGTGGACTGGCTGCCGCGACTGGTTGTCGCCCCCAGCTTCATCGTCTCCCTGCTGTTCATCTACGGCCTGATGGCCTGGAACGGCTACCTGTCGCTGTCGGCCTCGCGCATTCTGCCGAACTATGAATTCATCGGCCTGCAGCAGTACCTGACCCTCCTGGAAAGCGACCGCTTTCGCGTCGCCATGACCAATATGGGGATTTTTGGCGTGCTGTTCGTCGGCGGCGCCATGGCCATCGGCATCCTGCTGGCCATCCTGCTGGACCAGAAAGTGCGCGGCGAAGGCGTGTTGCGCACCATCTACCTCTACCCCATGGCGGTGTCGATGATCGTCACCGGCACCGCCTGGAAATGGATCCTCAACCCTGGCCTGGGGCTGGAGCACCTGATGCACCAGTGGGGCTTTGAGCGCTTTCAGTTCGACTGGCTGATCCAGCAGGACATGGCCATCTACTGCGTGGTGATTGCCGGCGTCTGGCAAAGCGCGGGCTTTGTGATGGCGCTGTTTCTGGCTGGCCTGCGCGGCATCGACGACTCGATCATCAAGGCCGCCCAGGTGGATGGCGCTGGCCTGCCTCGCATCTACTGGCGCATCATCCTGCCCAGCCTGCGCCCCGTGTTTTTCAGCACGCTGATGGTGGTGGCGCACCTGGCCATCAAGAGCTTTGACCTGGTGATGGCGCTCACGGCCGGTGGCCCAGGCTATGCCACGGACCTGCCTGCCACCTTCATGTACGCCACGGCCTTCACACGCGGCCAGATCGGTCTGGGCGCCGCCAGTGCCACGGTGATGCTGGCCACGGTGGCCGCCATCGTCGTGCCCTATCTGTATTCCGAGCTGAGGAGCAAGCGATGAACCGCCTGAACCTTCACCGCCTGCTGCTGTGGGCCGTGCTGTTGCTGTTTGCCGCCTGGTTTCTGGCACCGCTGTATGTGATGCTGGTCACCTCGCTCAAAGATGCGGAACAGGTGCGCAACGGCCACCTGCTGAGCCTGCCGACCGCGCCCACGCTGGCATCCTGGGGCAAAGCCTGGGACAGCGCCTGCACCGGCATCGAGTGCCGCGGCCTGCAGCCGTATTTCTGGAACTCGGTCCTGATGGTGGTGCCCGCCGTATTGATCTCCACGCTGCTGGGCTCGCTCAACGGTTATGTGCTCTCCAAATGGAAGTTCCGCGGCAGCGAGACGCTGTTTGCCTTGATGCTGTTTGGCGTGTTCATGCCCATGCAGGTGGTGCTGCTGCCCATGAGCCAGGTGCTGGGCTGGCTGGGCATCGCCAGCTCGATCTGGGGCCTGATGCTGGTGCACATCGTCGCCGGCCTGCCCTCGACCACACTGTTCTTCCGCAACTACTACGTCGGCCTGCCCGACGAACTGATCAAGGCCGCGCAGCTGGACGGCGCTGGGTTCTGGCTGATCTTCCGGCGCATCGTGCTGCCGCTGTCGGTGCCCATTCTGGTGGTCACCCTGATCTGGCAGTTCACCGCCATCTGGAACGACTTTCTGTACGGCGTGGTGTTCTCCGGCGCCGACAGCAAGCCCATCACGGTGGGCCTGAACAACATGACCAACACCTCCAGTTCGGTCAAGGAATACAACGTGGACATGGCCGCCGCGTTGATCGCCGCCCTGCCCACGCTGCTGGTGTACGTGGTGGCGGGCAAGTATTTTGTGCGCGGCCTCACCGCCGGCGCCGTCAAAGGATAAAGAACATGGGCGCACTTTCCATTCAAGGCATTCACAAGACCTACAACGAGACCACCCACATCCTCAAGGGCATCGATCTGGAGATCGAGGCCGGCGAGTTCCTGATCCTGGTCGGACCGTCGGGCTGCGGCAAATCCACCCTGCTGTCGATGATCGCGGGGCTGGACCACCCCACCGAAGGCCGCATCCTGATCGGCGATCGCGACGTGACCCACTTGCCCAGCAAGGACCGCGACATCGCCATGGTGTTCCAAAGC
>CAXRGK010000202.1:0-8550 GCA_964230145.1 Burkholderiaceae bacterium
CTTGGCGTCCAGCGCAAAGCCTGAGCGCAGCACCTGCATGTGCACCGGGTGGCCCAGCGCCTTGGCCAGCATGGCCATGCACACCAGCAGGGGATCGGCGAGATGCTCAGGCTGGTGGGCGGGCTTGTTCAGGGGAATGCCCAGAGGAGGCGCGGACAGATCGGTCATGGGAGCTTTATCCAGAGAATCAGGGCCTGCTCAGGCTGCCGGGCTCGAAACGGGCAGCCAATGCCCCCATGGCGGCCAGCAAGCGAGCACGCGCGATGCGTTCGTCGTGCAGCGCGGCGAGCGCGCCGCTGCGGTAGTTGAAAGAGTCGGCCTGGATGTTGAGCAGGTCCAGCAAGGAACGGCGGGCCAGTCGGAATTGCTGGCGGTAGCCTTCGACCACCTTGTCGCCCACATCGGACTGCGTGGCGCCCAGCCGGGCACGGCTGGTGCTGGTGGCCCACTCCTGCCAGGCATTGGCCACTTTCTCCTTCTGTGTGAGGCGTGCTTCGTCGAGCGCGGCCTGCGCCGCGCGCAGTTGGGCCGCGGCGGCTTCAACCTGCGCCTGCGTGCCGTAACCGTTGTAGACGGCCATGTTCAGCTGCAACTGGGTCAGGGTGTCAAAGCGTTGGGTGTTGGTGTTGAACTGCCGGGACGACACCAGGTCCACCGTGGGCCAGTGCAGGCCTTGGGCCTGGCGCACGGCCGCTTCGGCGGCGCTCACCTGGGCGCGGTACTGGGCCAGTGCCGGCAGCTCGTCTTTCACATGGCCGGTGGCTTCTTCAATGGAGAGGGGCAGTGCACCCAGCGGCCCGTTGGCCGCGGTGGCCTCGGTCAGACCCATGGGGCGTGCGGCCATCTCGTCTTTCCAGAAACGCTGCAGCTTCTGCATGGCCTGCACCAGATCCGACTTGCGCTGCTGCATCGCCAGCCGCGCGTTGTCCACCCGCACCTGCGCCTGCTCCAGATCGATGCGGCGGCCGGCATCGGCCTGGGCGATCTTGCGGATGTCCTCCAGCGTTTCCAGATGGCCGTTGAGGTTGCGCACGCTCAGCTGGTACAGATCGGCCGTCTTGGCCCAGTTCAGGTAGGCCTCGGTGGCCTGCAAGGCCACATCTTCCTGCGTGACCAGGCGCTGGGCTTCACTGGACTGCGTCAGCGCTTCGGCGCGTTGCGCGTCGGCTTCGATGCGCCCGCCGGACCAGAGGTTGACCTTGGCGGTGGGTGAGAAGGTGGTGTTGCCCAGGGCGTTGGGTGTCGAGCCAGACGCGTACGAGTTGGCGCTGGCCCCCACACTCAGCTGCGGGTAATGCGCGCTGCGCGCACGGGCAATGTCGGCGCGCGCGGCCTCGGCCTTGGCTTGTGCCGAGGCCAGCGCCGGGTACGAGGCCAAAGCCTGCTGGACCACTTCGGTCAGTGTCTGGGCCTGCACGCTGGAGCAGGCCAAAGCGCAGGCCAGACCCGCAAGCCAGGGGGCAGAAATGGAACGAAACGGCATTGCGCGAGGTGTCTTGGATTTCAGTAATAAAAGGGGCATCACCAGACGTGTCTGATGGACTTCCCGGTTCGAATGTCTGACCAACCCGAAAACCGCGGCTTGTCTGAATTTGGTGAATGCCCACTGAATTTGGTGGATGTGACGATATGCGGATGGGGGCGGTCCGTCAGCCCCGAATAGGGGGGTAAATCACGATTTCGTTTGCTTTTTTCCGCTGAATAGTGGGAATTCGCGCTGATGCAGCTTGTCAGACGCATGGTGCGCAGAGGAGAGGAAGAGGCGATTGAAGATGGCAAATGCACAATCGGGTGGCTTGGAGGGGCATGACGTGAGCGGTAAATGGCTTGGGGTATGGGTGCTGCTGGCATGGGGATGGTTTGCTCAGGCGCAGCCTGTGCCGTCTGGGCCCAGCCGACCGGGCGTGGTCGTGGTGCTGGCCGGCGGTGGGGCCAAAGGCTTTGCACACCTGGCGGTGCTGCGGCGGCTTGAGCGCGATGGGGTGCGCATCGAACGGCTGGTGGGCACCAGCATGGGCGCCGTCATTGGGGGGCTGTATGCCAGCGGACTCGGCACCGACGAGATCGAACGGGTGATCGGCAATCTGGACCCCGCGAAAGTTGCGCTGGACCAGATCGACCGGCAGGAGTTGCCGCTGCGCGCCCGCGAGTACCAGCGCCAGTATCCGATCGAGATGGAGTTTGGCCTGAAGGCTGGGCAGCTCAGTTTTGCGCGAGGGGTGAGCGACGGCCAGCGCTTTTTGGCGCTGCTGCAGCAGCTCACCGCGCATGTGCCGCCGAACATCCGTTTTGACGAGCTGAAGATCCCCTTCCGGGCGGTGGCCACGCGTTACCGCGACGGCGAGATGACGGTTTTCCGGGAGGGATCCCTGCACCTGGCGATCCGCGCGAGCATGGCTGCGCCAGGGGTGTTTGCCCCGGTCGAGGTCGATGGCGAGACCTATGTGGATGGCGGGCTGGTGGCCAACCTGCCGGTGGAGGTGGCCTTGCAGGAAGGGGCGCAGGTGATCGTGGCCTCGTACCTGGGGCAGGCGCCGGACAACGCCGACGCGGCCAGCGGCAACGCGCTGGTGGTGGCCAACCAGATGCTGAACATCCTGATCCGCCAGAACGAGAAGCGCAATCTGGCGCTGTTGCGCGAGCAGGATGTGCTGGTGCAGCCCCAGCTCAAGGAAGTGGGCTTCACCGATTTCCGGCGGGCGCCCGACATTGTGGCGATGGGCGAACAGGCCGTGCAGGCGCAGGAGGCACGCTTTGCCGCGCTGGCGCAGGCCCGTGGCGGACAGTCTTCAAGCGACCGGGTGCGTCAGCGGTTTGATGAGCGCGAAATGGTCATCGATGAAGTGCATGTGTCCGGCACCGAGCACACCGATGCCGGTTACGTGGCGGCAGGGTTTCGCGAACTGCGAGGCCGACAGTTCTCGGCGCAGGCGGTGGCCCGTGTGATTGATCAGCTCTACACCAGCGGCTATTTCGAGCGCGTGAGCTACAGCCTGCAGCAGATCCACGATGGCCGCTATGCCCTGCTGGTCGATGTGCATGAAAAACCTTATGGCCCGCATTACTTCAAGACCAGCCTGGGGTTTGCCGCCGAGCGCCATGGCGTCAACCAGTTTGCCGTTGGGTTGGGCTATCGGCGGCCCTGGCTCACGGCATCGGGGCTGGAGCTGGCGGTGGATGCGCAGGCCGGCACGCAGACGCAGCTGAGCCTCAAGCTTTACCAGCCCGTGTATGGCGGCCTCGGGCTGCAGGCGCACGCGGGCTACCAGAGCCATCTGTGGCCGGTGTATGCGCCCGTAGATGTACCGGTCAGCACGCAAGGCCGCCTGGCGTATGCGCAGCAAACCAGCCGCTCGGCCGGACTGGATCTGGCACAGTCGTTGGGTCAGGGCTCGGTACTGCGGCTGGGCTGGGTGGAGCGTTCGCTGGACTACCAGCTGGACACGGCCGGCACGGTCAGTGTGCCTTTGCAAGGGGGCGGCAGCTACAACCTGACCATTGATGACCAGCGTCTGCGCTATGGCGGCTGGCGCCTGCAGTGGCTGGTCGACAAGCTCGATTCGGTGAGCTTTCCCGAGCATGGTCACTACGTGAATGCGGTGGCCGAGCATGGCGTGACGGGCACGCCGATGCGCAGTTACGCCCTGAACGCGCGCTGGGCGTATCCCTTCCGCACCCATGTGATCAACCTGGGCCTGAATCTGGGCCGCGCCGATGTGCCTGTCAGCTGCACCGAATGCCGGGCGCCGGCCTACCTGTATCTGGGCGGCTTTCAGAACATGGGGGCCTTCCGCATGGGTGAGCTGGTGGGTGACCGGCTGGCCCACGCCTACATGACCTACATGTACCGCTGGTCCGATGGTGGCCTGCTGCGGCAGAAGACCTTTCTGGGGGTGACGGCCGAAGCGGGCGATGCCTGGTTCGACGGCCACGCCCACACGACGCGCTACAGCACCACCGTTTTCATGGCGGTGGACAGCAAGATCGGCGACATCTACCTGGGCCTGGCCCGAGGCAGCGGCGGCGCCACCAACGCCTTTGTTCAGCTCGGGCGCCGGTTTGGCTGGTGAGGCGTGTCGCGCCTTGCATTGGTCAATGCATGCCGTCCTCGGGCTTGACCCGAGGACCTGTGACCTGAGCGGCCCAGGTCCTCAGGGAGCCAGAGGCACGTCGGCCTTGTTGCGCGGTGTCCCAATCGGGCGGCTGGTTTGCCCTTGCTGGGTGGCGGCGATGTCTTCCGGGCTGGGGTACTGGTCCAGCAACCAGTAATCGAACACGCGGCGGGCGATGGGCGCGGCATGGGCGGCGCCAAAGCCGGCGTTCTCGACGATCACGGCCACAGCGATGCGCGGCGCATCGGCCGGTGCAAAGGCCAGGTAGAGCGCGTGATCGCGCTGGTGTTCGGCCAGCTTGGACGCGTTGTATTTGTCCTTCTGGCCAATGGTCACGGCCTGCGCGGTACCGGTTTTGCCGGCACTGGTGTAGGGGGCTCCGGCAAACACCTGGGTCGACGTGCCGCCGGTGGTCACGCCGATCAGGCCGTTGCGCACCACGTTCAGGTGTTCGGGGTTGTAGTTCAGCTTGACCGGCTCGGGGGCAGGGTTGGCCTGCTCCTGGTGGGTGAGCGGGTCCTGCGTGGCGCGCACCACACGGGGCGTGTTTTTGTGGCCGCCATTGGCCAGGGCCGAGGTGGCGGTGGCCAGCTGCAGCATGGTGAAGGTGTTGTAGCCCTGACCGATGCCCAGCGAGATGGTTTCACCGCCGTACCACTTTTGCTGTTCGGGGCGTTTGTAGGTCTTGCGCTTCCACTCGGTGCTGGGCAGCACGCCACGCACTTCGCCGGGCAGGTCGATGCCGGTGATCTGGCCAAAGCCCAGCGGCTTCATGAAGTCGTGGATGGTGTCGACGCCGAGCTCATTGGCCAGCGAATAGTAGTAGACGTTGCTGGAGAGCACGATGGATCGCACCATGTCGACCGGGCCCAGGCCATGGTCGCCGTGGCTGCGGAAGGTGTGGCCGCCATAGGTCCAGGAACCGGCATCGTTGATGACGGTGCTGGCGCTGCGTTTGCCAGTCGTCAGCGCGGCCAGGGCCATGAAGGGCTTGTAGGTGGAGCCCGGCGGGTAGGTGCCGCGCAGGGCGCGGTTGAGCAGCGGCTTGTCGATGGACTCGTTGAGCATCTGCCAGCTTTCGACATCGATGCCTTCGACAAACAGGTTGGGGTCGAAGGTGGGCTTGCTGACGAAGGCCAGCACCTCGCCGGTGTTCGGGTCCATGGCCACCAGTGCACCCCGGCGTGGGCCGTAGAGGTCTTCCACCAGTTTTTGCAGCTTGATGTCGATCGACAGCACCACGTTGCGCCCGGGGATGGCCGGGCGGCTCGACAGGCGCCGTATGGCGCGGCCTCCGGCAGAGGTTTCGACTTCCTGCACACCGGTGGTGCCATGCAGTTCGCGTTCGTAACTCTGCTCCACGCCCAGCTTGCCGATGTACTCGGTGCCCCGGTAGTTGCCGTTTTCGTCTTCCTCTTCGATGCGCTCTTTCTCGCGCGCATTGATGCGGCCGATGTAGCCGATCACATGACTGGCCAGTTCGCCGTAGGGGTATTGCCTGAACAGGCGTGCCTTGATCTCCACGCCGGGGAATCGGTAATGCTGCGCGGAAAAGCGGGCCACCTCTTCGTCGCTCAGGCGGGTACGGATGGGCAGTGAGTCAAAGCTCTTGGATTCTTCGCGCAGGCGCTTGAAGCGCCTGCGGTCGCGCGGCTGGATGTCGATGATTTCCGAGAGTTGCTGGATGGTGGCTTCCAGATCTTCCACCTTCGAGGGGGTGATCTCCAGCGTGTAGGCCGAGTAGTTGCTGGCCAGCACGATGCCGTTGCGGTCCAGGATGGTGCCGCGTGGCGGCACTGTGGGCAGTACCGCGGTGCGGTTGTTTTCGGCCTGCTCCAGCAGGTTGTCGTGTTCGACGATTTGCAGGTAGGCCAGTCGCAAGAGCAGCAGCGCAAAGCACGCGAACACTACGGCCTGCAGGATGAACACGCGGGTCTTGAAGCGTTCGAGTTCAACCCGGGTGTTGCGCAGCTCGGCGATCGACGGCAGGTGCAGTGCCATGGCTCAGAGAGGGCGAATGTCGTCGCGGTCGACCGGGCGGCGCTGTGGGGCCAGCAGCAGATGGCCGAAGACGGGCCACAGCGCGGTCTGCAGGAATGGAGCGATGAGTTGCGGCCAGTGGGGCCAGGTGTCTTGCGTGATCAGGCGGGTGAGCCACTCGATCACTGCGGCCACCACGAACAGCGGCAGCACCTGCACGGTCTGTTCACGCAACGGGAACCACAGCACACGACGATGGATGAGGTTGGCCAGGTGGCTCAGGCAGATGTAGGCCAGGGCATTCTGGCCCAGCAGGGCCGATTCGTGGACATCCACAGCCAGGCCCAGCACAAACGCGGTGAGCATGCCCACGCGACGCGGCTGGTGGATGGTCCAGAACACCAGCACCAGAGCCAGCACATCGGGCAGCCAGCTTTGGCCGGTCAGGCCCAGCAGCATGTTCAGCAACAGGGCCAGCAACAGGCTCAGCGCAATGAAGCGCGGATTGACAGGCAGCAGCAGGCGCTGACCGGCGGGCATGATCATGGCGTGCCCCCTTCCGATGCGGCTGCCTTGGCGGGTGCTGCGGCGCTCTTGCCTTTGGTTTTGCGGCTGGCCGGCTCCGTTTTGACCGGGCGCTCGGGCCAGTCGCTCACGGGGGGCAGCACCAGCATGTGCCGGCCGCGGGCCTGGGCCATGGGCGTGGCGTGGACTTTGGCAAAGGCGTTGTCGATGCGGCGGTCGATCTGGCGAATCCGGCCCACCTGCAGCCCTGCCGGGTAGACCCCGTCAATGCCACTGGTGGTGAGCAGGTCGCCGTCTTGCAGATCGGCGCTGGCCGGCACAAAGCGCAATTCCAGCGAGCCGCCCAGAGTGACCGGGTCGCCGGCTGCAATGAAGCGGTGCCCGGTGCGCGCGTTGAGCACCGGGATGCTCTGGTCGCGGTCGGTCAGCAGCGTCACTTCACTGGACAGCGGATACACGCGCGTCACCTGCCCCACCACGCCGGCCACATCGACCACGGCCGAGCCCAGGACAATGCCGGACAACGCCCCTTTGTCGATGACGATGCTTCGGCTGTAGGGGTCAGCCGTTTCGTAGAGCACTTGCACGGCTTTGGCGGAACCGGTGTGGTCGTTGCGCAGCTCCAGCAGTTCGCGCAGGTGCTTGTTTTCCTGCAGCAGCTGTTCGGCCTGTTGCAGGCGCTGGGCCTGGGCGATGGTGCGGGTGTGGTATTGCTGGGCGGCGTCGCGGGCTTCATCCACGCCGGTGAAGTAGTCCTGCAGCGCAGCGCCCGCGCGCTGTGGCAGCAAGGCCAGCCATTGCATGGGGGCCAGCGCCACGCTGATGGCCGAGCGGATGGGGCGTGACAGTCCGAGCCGGTGGTCAGCCGACATCAGCAGCAGGGACAGCAGGCCAAGCAGCACCAGCTTGGACAATGCCGGCAGGCCTTGCCTGAAGAAAGGTGGTGGGCTGCGGTCGAGGGAGTCCAGGGCCATGGGGGTGCGTCAGTGCAAAGGCCGGCGGACCGGGCGAGCCGAGGGCCGCCGGACGCGAGGCTTATTCGCTGGTGAAGATGCTGCCCAGCTGGTCCATGCGCTCGAGCGCCATGCCGCAGCCGCGTGCCACGCAGGTCAGCGGGTCTTCGGCCACCAGCACCGGCAGGCCGGTTTCTTCGGCCAGCAGGCGGTCCAGGTCGCGCAGCAGCGCGCCGCCGCCGGTCAGCATCATGCCGCGCTCGGCGATGTCTGCACCCAGCTCGGGCGGGGTCTGTTCCAGCGCGGTCTTGACGGCCGAGACGATCTGGTTGAGCGGATCGGTCAGGGCTTCCAGGATTTCGTTGGAGCTGATGGTGAAGCTGCGCGGCACACCCTCGGACAGGTTGCGGCCCTTGACTTCCATTTCCTTGACTTCGCTGCCCGGGAAGGCCGAGCCGATGCTCTTCTTGATGGCTTCGGCGGTGGGTTCGCCGATCAGCATGCCGTAGTTGCGGCGGATGTAATTGATGATGGCTTCGTCGAACTTGTCGCCACCCACGCGCACACTGCCCTTGTAGACCATGCCACCCAGAGAGATCACGCCCACTTCGGTGGTGCCGCCGCCGATGTCAACGACCATGGAGCCCGAGGCCTCGGACACCGGCAGGCCTGCACCGATGGCGGCGGCCATGGGTTCCTCGATCAGGTAAACCTCGGAAGCGCCGGCTCCAAGCGCGGATTCGCGGATCGCGCGGCGCTCGACCTGGGTGGACCCGCAGGGCACGCAGATGATGATGCGCGGGCTGGGGCGGAAGGTGCTGCGCGGGTGGACCATGCGGATGAACTGCTTGAGCATCTGCTCGGTCACGGTGAAGTCGGCGATCACGCCGTCCTTCATGGGGCGAATCGCCTCGATGTTGCCGGGCACTTTGCCCAGCATGGCCTTGGCTTCGTGGCCGACGGCTTGCAGGGTTTTTTTG
>CAXRGK010000203.1:0-10001 GCA_964230145.1 Burkholderiaceae bacterium
CGCGCAGCTGGCGCGCCGCATGGAGCCGCGTGCGGCAGCGCCCTGGCGCCGGCTGCGCACCATCCGCACCCTGGCCGATGCGGGCATTCCGGTGGGCGTGAGCGTGTCGCCGCAGATCCCTTTCCTCAACGACGACATGGAACAGGTGCTTGAAGCCGCGCGCGATGCGGGCGCGACCAGTGCTTTCTATGTGGTGCTGCGCCTGCCCTGGGAGCTGGCTCCCCTGTTTCGGCAGTGGTTGCAGCTGCATTACCCCGACCGCGCTGGCCGGGTGATGGCGCGCATCCAGGACCTCAGGGGCGGCAAGGATTACGACGCCAGTTTTGCCACGCGCCGCAGCGGCCAGGGCATCTGGGCCGAACTGATCGCCCAGCGCTTTGCCAAGGCCTGTGAGCGGCTGGGGCTCAACCGCCAGCGCCACGCTTGGCGTACCGACCTGTTTCGCCCAACGTCGCCTTCGCGCCAGCTGGGCCTGTTCTGAGGCCGGCACAATGGGCTGTCAAAGCGAGCTTGCGCGATCACCGAGGAGACAGATGAAATCAGAAGCCCCTTATGGCTGGGTGGTGGTGTGGGCCACCTTTGTGTGTCTCGCGCTGATCTTTGGTGTGTCGTATTCGTTTGCTGCATTCTTCGCATCGTTTGCCGGTGAATTTGCCGCACAGCGCGCCGACGTGTCGTGGATCTTCGGCCTGTCGGGACTGGTCTATTTCGTGCTGGGGACGCTCGGCGGCATCCTGGCCGACCGTTTGGGACCGCGCCTGGTCTGTTCGGTCGGCATGGTGTTGATCGCGCTGGGTTTGCTGGCCACCAGCTGGGCCCCAACCCTGTGGGTGGTCTACCTCAGCTATGGCTTGCTGGTGGGTTTGGGTATCGCCTTCGTCTATACGCCGTCCATTGCCAGTGTGCAGCCCTGGTTCGCCGCGCGACGCGGCCTGGCCGGTGGCATTGCCAGTTCGGGCGTGGGCGCGGGCACCTTGCTGGTGCCGGTGCTGGTGGCTATGGGCATTGCCCAGATGCCCTGGCGCGAGGCCATGCGGGTGCTGGCGCTGGTCGTGCTCGTACTGGGATTGCTCGCGGCCGGCCTGCTCAGGCGTGCGCCATCGGCCGGACATGCCGGTGCCGGCGGCACGGCTTCGGGTCTGAGCCTGCGCGAGACGCTGCGCACGCCGACTTTTCGCTGGTTCTACCTGGCCACCGTGCTCGCTTCACCGGTGATGTTCATCCCGTTCGCGCACCTGTCGGCTTCGGCCCGTGACCTGGGGCTGGATGAGGCGCTGGCCGTGGGTCTGGTGGGTCTGATCGGCGTGGGCAGTCTGGTGGGGCGTTTTTCGATCGGGCTGCTGGCCGACCGGCTGGGGCGGGCGCAGACGCTGGTGCTGATGCAGCTGTCCATGGGCCTGTCTTACCTGCTGTGGGCAGCGGCGGGCGGCCACACACTGCTGGTGCTGTTTGCGCTGTGGTTCGGTCTGAGCTACGGCAGCATCGTGTCGCTCTTGCCGGCCATCTGCATGGACTACTTTGGCGGCAGGTCCGTGGCCAGTGTGGTGGGGGCGCTCTACAGCGGCGCAGCGGTGGGCAATCTGCTGGGGCCGGTGCTGGCCGGTGCAGCGTTTGACCGCTTTGGCCATTACGGCGGGGTGATGGCGGTATGCGCTGTGCTGGCTTTGCTGGCGACCTGGGCCTCCTGGTGCATGAAGCGCATGGGGCGTGCCCGGTTTTGAGAGATCAAGGTTCAGCGGCCAGCCAGCAACTCGCCGCCGTCTTCGTACCACCACATCAGTGCGGTTTCGTAGCTTTCCCACACGCAACCGTTGCAGCCCCGGCCGCAGCACGAGGTGGGCTCGGGAGGCGGTTCGCGGAAATCGTGTCCTGCCTGGCGCAGGCGCTGCTGAAACTGGGCGATGCCTTGGCGTACCGCCTGGCGCTGGGCCTGGCCAGGATCAATGATGGGGTGTTCGTTCTCGGTCATGAGACCAGAATTCTCACCGAGATTTCCTGCAGGGTGAGCCAGCGGCTTTGCGGCAAAATGCCCCGCTGACACTTCGGTGGCCAAATCATCTGCGTGGCCGCAAACGTGCTTTACCCCCAACCATGAACAATGGCACACCCATGACTCCCCCCTTGCTGTCCCTGCAAGGCATCACCAAACGCTACCCCGGCGTGGTGGCCAACCAGGACGTGTCGCTGACCGTGCTGCCCGGCCAGGCCCATGCCGTGCTGGGCGAAAACGGCGCCGGCAAGTCCACGCTGATGAAAATCATCTACGGCTCGGTCAAGCCCGACGAGGGCACCCTCCTGTTCAAGGGCCGACCGGTCCACCTCCCCAACCCTCAGGATGCGCGCAAGATGGGCATCAGCATGGTGTTCCAGCACTTCAGCCTGTTTGACCCGCTCACGGTGGCCGAAAACGTCTGGCTGGGGCTGGACAAATCCTTGCCTTTGGCCGAGGTCACCCGACGCATCGAGGCCAAGGCCAGCGAATACGGGCTGGACATCGAGCCACAACGCCCGGTGCACACCCTGAGCGTGGGCGAGATGCAGCGGGTGGAAATCATCCGCGCGCTCTTGTCCGATCCGCAGCTGCTGATCCTGGACGAACCGACTTCGGTGCTGACGCCGCAGGCGGTCGAGAAATTGTTTGTGGTGCTGCACAAGCTGGTCGAGCAAGGCTGCAGCCTGCTCTATATCAGCCACAAGCTGCATGAGATCCGCGCGCTGTGCAGCGCCTGCACGGTGCTGCGCGCAGGTCAGGTGACGGGCGTGTGCGATCCGCGCGAAGAATCGAACGCCTCGCTCAGTCGCCTCATGATCGGCGCTGAGCCGCCCACGCTGGCGCCCACCCCGCGTACCGCAGGCGATGTGGTGCTGCAGGTGCAGAACCTGTCCTTGCCCAAGGAGGACCCGTTTGGCGTGGATCTGCAGGGCATCGACCTGCAGGTGCGTGCGGGCGAGGTGGTGGGGCTGGCCGGTGTCTCGGGCAACGGCCAGCGCGAACTGCTCTGGGCCCTGTCGGGCGAAGACCGTCGCGCAGCGGCTGACAGCATCCGCGTGGCGGGGCAGGCTGCAGGCCGCATGGGCCCGGGTGCCCGGCGCGCTCTGGGCCTTCACTTTGTGCCCGAGGAGCGGCTGGGCCGTGGCGCGGTGCCGTCCATGAGTCTGGCGCAGAACCTGCTGCTCACGCGCAAGGAGGCCTTGGGCGCTGGCGGCTGGATCCGCACCGGCGCGCTGGCCGAACAGGCGCGAAGCATCATCGAGCGCTTCAAGGTGAAAGCCTCGGGGCCCGATGCAGCGGCGCGCTCGCTGTCGGGCGGCAATCTGCAGAAATTCATCGTGGGCCGCGAGATCAGCGCGCAGCCGAAGTTGCTCATCGTTTCGCAACCCACCTGGGGTGTGGATGTGGGCGCGGCCGCGCAGATCCGCGGCGAAATTCTGGCGCTGCGCGACGCGGGTTGTGCGGTGCTGGTGGTCAGTGAGGAGCTGGAAGAGTTGTTTGAAATTTCCGACCGTCTGCATGTGATCGCCAAGGGTCAGTTGTCGCCATCCTTGCCGCGCAGCGAGGCCACAGTTGAGCGCATTGGCGAATGGATGAGCGGCTTGTGGCCCGGGGCCGCAGGCATGAAGGAGGGTGCCCATGCTGCGGCTTGAACCCCGTCCTCAGGCCTCGAAGGTCTGGTCTTGGGCCTCACCCCTGCTGGCGCTGGTGCTGACAGTGCTGATCGGCATCGCGCTGTTTGCCGCACTGGGCAAAGACCCTGTGCGCGCCCTGCAAATGTTTTTCTGGGAACCGCTCAAGAGCACTTATGCGATCGGCGAGCTGATGGTCAAGGCCACGCCGCTGCTGCTGATCGCTCTGGGGCTGGCGGTCTGCTTTCGATCCAACGTGTGGAACATCGGCGCCGAAGGCCAGTTCGTGATCGGCGCGGTGTGCGCCGGTGGCGTGGCCCTGCTGGCCGACAAGACCACCGGCGGCTGGATCATGCTGGCGGTGCTGCTGGCCGGCGTGCTGGGCGGCATGCTGTGGGCGGGGCTGACGGCGCTGCTGCGTGACCGTTTCCATGCCAACGAGATTCTGGTGAGCCTGATGCTGGTCTATGTGGCCATCATGGTGCTGAGCTATCTGGTCTACGGCCCCTGGAAAGACCCGGCGGGCTACAACTTCCCGCAGACCCGCACCTTCGAGAAGGTGACCCAGATCCCGCGCCTGATGAGCGGCTCGCGCGTGAACCTCGGGCTGCTGATCTCGCTGGTGGGTGCGGTTTTGCTGTGGATCTTCCTGTTCCGTACCCGCGCTGGCTTTGCGCAGCAGGTGGGCGGGCTGGCACCAGCGGCGGCGCGCTATGCGGGCTTTTCTTCGCGCAAGGCGCTGTGGATCGCGTTGCTGGTGTCGGGCGGTGCGGCCGGTCTGGCCGGCGCGCTGGAAGTGGCCGGGCCGCTGGGGCAGCTCACGCCCTATGTGCCGGCCGGCTACGGTTTCGCCGCCATCATCGTGGCCTTTGTCGGGCGCCTGCACCCGCTGGGCATGGTGCTGTCGGCGGTGCTGATGAGCATGTTCTACATCGGCGGCGAATTGGCGCAGTCTCGCCTGGGCCTGCCCAAGTCGATCACCGGGGTGTTCCAGGGCCTGCTGCTGTTTTGCCTGCTGGCCTGCGACACGCTGGTGGCCTACCGCATCCGTTGGGACACGGGCTTGGGCGCGGCCCGGAAAGGGCAGGTGGCTTGATGGAAACGTATGCACTGCTGATCGCAGCCACTCTGAACGCTGGCACGGTGCTGGCGATTGCCGCGCTGGGCCTGCTGATCAACGAAAAGGCCGGGGTGGTGAACCTGGGCGCCGAGGGCATGATGCTCTGCGCGGCCATTGCCGGTTTTGCCGCCGTGGTGCACACCGGCAACGACTGGCTGGGTTTTGCCGCCGGCATGGGCGCTGGCGCGCTGCTGGCCGCCGTGTTCGGCCTGTTGGTGATCTGGCTGGGCACCAACCAGTACGCCACTGGGCTGGCGCTGAGCCTGTTCGGGGTGGGCTTCTCGGCCTTTGCCGGCATCGGCTATGTGCAAGATAAGCTGCCCGAGCGGGTGCAGCACGCCATCCCGCTGCTGGCCGACATTCCGCTGTTGGGTCAGGCGCTGTTTCGCCAGCACCCGCTGGTCTATGTGGCCATGGCGCTGTGTGTCGGCCTGATCTGGTTTTTGGACCGCACGCGCACCGGGCTGGTGCTGCGCGCGGTGGGTGAATCCCCAGAAGCGGCGCATGCGCTGGGTTATCCGGTGCGCCGCATCCGCCTGGTCGCCGTGGTGACGGGTGGGGCACTGTGCGGTCTGGCGGGCGCCTACATCTCGGTCATCTACACGCCGCTGTGGGTCGAGGGCATGGTGGCTGGCAAGGGCTGGATCGCGCTGGCGCTGACCACCTTCGCCACCTGGCGGCCGGCACGCGTCTTGCTGGGGGCTTACCTGTTCGGTGGCGTGACCATGCTGCAGTTTCACCTGCAGGGCGCCGGCGTCGAGGTGCCCAGCGAGGCCTTGTCGTCCTTGCCCTATGTGGCCACCATCGTGGTGCTGGCGCTGATCTCGCGCAACCCAACCTGGATCCGGGTGAACATGCCGGCCTCGCTGGGGCGGGCGTTTCATCCGGGTTCATAATGCTTTTTCCTTCAACCCACCTGTTCATCAACCCAAACCACTTTGGGGACAGATCTTCAGCTCTATCCCCAACATGAAAGGACAAAACATGACAGATTTCTCCAAGCGTTCGGTCATCAAGCTGGCGGCACTGACCGCTGTGGCCGCGGCAGCCCTGGTCGGCTGTGGCAAGAAAGAAGAGCCCAAGGCCGAAGCGCCTGCCGCCGCACCGGCGAAGGCGGAGCCCCTGAAGATCGCGTTTGCCTACGTCGGCCCGGTGGGTGACGGCGGCTGGACCTTTGCGCATGACAACGGGCGCAAGGCGGTGGAGAAAGAGTTTGGCGACAAGGTGGTGACCTCGTTCGTGGAGAAGGTGCCCGAGAGCGCCGACGCCGAGCGCGTGATCCGCGACATGGCCGGTCAGGGCAACAAGCTGATCTTTGGCACCACCTTTGGCTACATGGAGCCCATGCTCAAAGTCGCGGCCGACATGAAGGATGTGAAGTTTGAACACGCCACCGGCTACAAGAGCGCCGACAACATGCGTACCTACGACAGCCGCACCTACGAAGGCGCCTACATGGCCGGTGTCGTGGCTGGCAAGATGACCAAGAGCAACACGCTGGGCGTGGTCGCCTCCATTCCAATCCCCGAAGTGATCCGCAACATCAACTCCTTCACCCTGGGTGCGCAGTCGGTCAATCCCAAGATCAAGACCAAGGTGGTGTGGGTGAACGAGTGGTTCAATCCCCCGAAGGAAACCGAAGCCGCCACCGCACTGATCAACGGTGGTGCCGACGTGCTGATGCAGAACACCGACTCCAGCGCCGTGCTGCAGACCGCCGAAAAGCTGGGCAAGCGCGCCTTTGGCTGGGACAGCGACATGACCGCCTATGGCCCCAAAGCCCACCTGGGCTCGGCCGTGATCAACTGGGGGCCGTACTACATCAAGGCCGTACGGGATGCGCTTGAAGGCAAGTGGACCGGCAACCAGGCCGCCTGGTGGGGCGTGAAAGAAGGCGCCATCGACTTCGTGTCGATTGCGGCCGATGTGCCCGAAGACACCAAAAAGAAACTGGATGAAGTCAAAGCCGGCCTCAAGGACGGCAGCTTCGCCATCTGGAAGGGCCCGATCGTCGGTCAGGACGGCAAGGAAGTGCTGGCCAAGGACGCTGTTGCCGACGACAAGTTCCTGGGCGGCATCAACTTCTATGTCAAGGGCGTGGACGGCAAGATCCCCAGCGGCAAGTGATGCCTGTCTGACGGATGCCAAAGGGCTGCTTCGGCAGCCCTTTTTGTTCGCGCAGGGGCGCCCTCCTACAGGGGGTTGTCGTACGCGGGGGGGCGCACTTCTGCATGGTTTTCGCTGTAGGAGGCCGCCCTTGGGGCCGAATGGAGCGCGTAATATTCTGATCAGACACGGGAGTACCCACCATGTTCAAAGTCCACGCCGTTGCCCCGCACCGCCTGCCCGAGCTGCTGCGGACCATGCCCAAGGCCGAACTGCACATCCACATCGAGGGCTCGCTCGAACCCGAAATGATCTTCGCGCTGGCGCGCCGCAATGGCGTGTATTTGCCCTATGCCAACGTCGAGGCCCTGCGCGCGGCCTACGCCTTCACCGACCTGCAGAGTTTTCTGGACCTGTACTACGCCGGGGCCAGCGTGTTGCAGACCGAGCAGGACTTCTACGACATGGCCTGGGCCTATTTCGAGAAAGCCAAGGCCGATGGTGTGGTGCGCGCCGAGCTGTTCTTTGACCCGCAGACCCATACCGCGCGGGGCGTGCCGATGCAGGCCGTGATCGAAGGGCTGGGCTGGGCCTGCGCGGACGCACGCGCCAAACTGGGCATCAGTGCCGACCTGATCCTTTGTTTTTTGCGGCACCTGTCCGAAGACGACGCGCTGGCCACGCTGGACGAGGCCATGCCCTGGCGCGACCGCTTCATCGGTGTCGGCCTGGATTCAAGCGAGGTCGGGCATCCGCCCGAAAAATTTGCCCGCGTGTTCGCACGGGCCCGGGCGATGGGGCTGCACGCGGTCGCCCACGCAGGCGAGGAGGGGCCCCCGGCCTACATCTGGAGCGCACTCGATGCACTGAAGGTCGAGCGCATCGACCACGGCGTGCAGGCCATCCACGACGCGGCGCTGATGCAGCGGCTGGTCGATACGCAAACGCCGCTCACGGTCTGCCCGTTGTCGAACATCAAGCTGTGTGTCTTCAAGGACCTCGCACAGCACAACCTCGGACAGATGCTGGACGCCGGGGTCAGGGTGACGATCAACTCCGACGACCCGGCCTACTTTGGCGGCTATTTGCTCGAGAACTACCTTCAGACCTTTGCGGCGCTGCACCTGAACGCGCAGCACGCTTACCGGCTGGCGGCGAACAGCCTGGAGGCGAGCTTTGCGCCCGAGCAAGACAAGCACCGCTGGATGCACGAACTCAAGCAGGTGTTTGGACGCTTCACCGAGAACGACTGAGGTGCCTGCGTTAAAATTGCACCAAACCCGCGCCCCGGCGGGTTTTGTTTTGTTCAATCCCGGGGCCATGTAGAGGAACACCATGTACAAAAACCTCGCAGCCACGCTCGTGGCCGCCTGTTTTTTCTCCCCCCTGTCTTTTGCCCAGTCCACGCCGGTCACGCCACCGGCCCATTCTCCCGTGAAGGCCGGTTTTGTCTATGTCTCTCCCATCACCGAGGCGGGCTGGACGAAACAGCATGACGAAGGTCGCAAGGCTGTCGAGGCGGCTTTGGGCGATAAGGTCAAAACCACTTTTGTGGCCGACGTACCCGAAGGCGCGGACGCTGAACGCGTGATCCGCGATCTGGCCAGCCAGGGCCACCAGATCATCTTCACCCCCAGCTTTGGCTACATGGAGCCCACGCTCAAGGTGGCCAAGGAGTTTCCGAATGTGAAGTTCGAGTCGGTCACGGGCTACAAGACGGCGCCGAACGTGGCCACGTCCAATGCCCGCTACTACGAAGGCCGCTACCTGGCCGGTGTGGCGGCCGGTCGCATGACGAAGACGAACGTGGCGGGCTACGTGGCGGGCTTTCCGATTCCTGAGGTGCTGCAGGGCATCAACGCCTTCACGCTGGGCATGCGTTCGGTGAATCCCCAGGCGACGGTCAAGGTGGTCTGGCTCAACGCCTGGTTCGATCCGCCGCGCGAACGCGAGGCCGCGATGACCTTGTTCAACCAGGACGTGGACGTGGTGGCTTTCCACACCGGCTCCACGGCTGTGATGGCGGCAGCGCAAGAGCGCGGCAAGATGGCCGTGGCCTACCACTCGGACATGCGCAAGGTCGGCCCGGATGCGCAGATCATCGCCGTCACGCACCAGTGGGGCGATTACTACACCCGTCGTGTCAAAGCGGTGCTGGATGGCAGCTGGAAAAGCGGCAGTGTCTGGGGTGGCGTCAAGGAAGGCATGATCCGCGTCGGCGACTTTGGCCCCAAGGTGCCGAAGAAGGTGCAGGACGAGGTGCTGGAGCTGCAAAAAGCTGTGGGCAGCGGCAAGCTGGTCCCGTTTGCCGGTCCAATCACCGACAACGAGGGGCGTGAAGTTCTGGCCAAAGGCCTGCGCCTGACCGATGAGCAGATCTTGAACATGAATTACCTGGTGCAGGGGGTGGTGGGGAAGGTCGGTCGATAGCCCCCACTAAAATCATCGCATCAACCAAGGACGCACGATGAGCATCAAGAGCGACAAGTGGATTCGCCGCATGGCCGAGCAGCATGGCATGATCGAGCCTTTCGAACCGGGCCAGATCCGTCAGAACGCGGCCGGCCAGAAGATCGTGAGCTACGGCACGTCCAGCTACGGCTATGACATCCGCTGCGCGCCCGAGTTCAAGGTGTTCACCAACATCTACAGCACGGTGGTGGACCCGAAGAACTTCGACGAGAAGAGTTTTGTGGACATCAACAGCGATGTCTGCATCATTCCGCCCAACAGTTTTGCGCTGGCGCGCACGGTCGAGTATTTCCGCATTCCGCGCAATGTGCTGACGGTGTGCCTGGGCAAGAGCACCTATGCCCGCTGCGGGATCATCGTCAACGTGACGCCTTTCGAGCCCGAATGGGAGGGCTATGTGACGCTGGAGTTTTCCAACACCACGCCGCTGCCAGCCAAGATTTACGCGGGTGAGGGCTGCGCCCAGGTGCTGTTCTTCGAGAGCGACGAGGTCTGCGAGACCAGCTACAAGGACCGGGGTGGCAAGTACCAGGGGCAGGTGGGCGTGACTTTGCCCAAGACCTGAGTTTTTGGGACTGTTTCGTTTGCTTCGTTTGGCACCGGCCGGGGGACAGGCTGGGGCCGAACTCCTCATGCTGCGGGGTACGCAGAAATCGTCGTCCGGCCCCAGCCTGTCCCC
>CAXRGK010000204.1:0-11635 GCA_964230145.1 Burkholderiaceae bacterium
TCTTCCGATCTCCAAGCAGAGCGTCTTCGTGCGCGACCGCACGCCGCCCAAGGCCTCGGTGGTGATTTCGCCCTACCCGGGCCGCGTGGTCTCTGCAGCGCAGGTGCAGGCCATCGTGCACCTGGTCTCTTCCAGCGTGCCCTATCTGGCACCCGATCACGTGACGGTCGTGGACAACGTGGGCAAGCTGCTGACCGACTCGGCCAGTGAACTCAAGCTGGGGATGACGGCGGCGCAGGAGCAGCACAAGCAGCAACTCGAAGAGGTCTACCGCAACCGGATCCTGCAGATCCTCTCGCCCATGGTGGGCGAAGCCAATGTGCGCTCGCAGGTGAACCTGTCGCTGGACTTCACCCAGATCGAAAGCACCACCGAAGATTTCGACACCCGGGACAAGGGCCCTCGCACCCGTTCGGAGGTGATGTCGGAAGACCGCAGCAGCCAGCGTGACGCCGCGGGCATCCCTGGCGCACTGTCGAACACACCGCCGGCCAATGCCACGGCCAATGCCAACACCGCCACCGCGCAGGAAAAAAGTGCCGAGTCCAACGGGCGCACCAGTAGCCGTTCGACCCGCAATTACGAGATCGACCGCACCGTGCGCCATGTGCGCAACGCGTCTGGCGGCATCATGAAAGTCAGCGTGGCGGTGGTGGTCAATGAGCGCCCTGCCCCGCCACCCGCCAAGGACGCAACGCCCAACCCGAACGCGCCGACCAGCGTGGCCTACACCCAGCAGGAGCTCGAACGCATGCTGCAGCTGGTGCAGGGCGTGGTCGGCTACGACCAGCAGCGCGGCGACCTGGTGACGGTGGTGCCGGCCAAATTCGAGCCCCCCAGTCCAATGGAGACCATCCCCTGGTACCTTGAGGACGCGGTGCAAATGGGCTTCAAGAGCGCCTTGCTGGCCATCAGTTTCATCGTCTTCATGCTGATCGTGGTCAAGCCAGTCATGCGCAACATCATTGGCGACAAACTGGCCGCCAGCGAAGAGGAACAGGCCAAGGCCCTGGCCGACGGCGAGCTGTCGGAAGAAGACATGAAGATGATCCAGATCGGCGAAGGCGAGAGCCTGGAAGAGATCAAGGCCAAACTCAAGCCCAAGAAGTCGAGCATCTCGATCGACATGCTCGACACGGCCAACACCTACGACGACAAGGTGGCCCTGATCCGCATGCTGGTGGCCGAAGACTCCGCCCGCGTTGCCAACGTGCTCAAGAACATGATGAAGGTCGCCTGACGACCCCAAGGAACCGCCATGGCCACCCAGAAAGAAGCAGACAAGGATCCCAAGGGCAAAGATGCCAAGGGCAAGGACGGCAAAGAAACCACCGCCGTGACCGATCCGCTGGCCCTCTCCGACATCGTGATGACTGAGGAGCTGCGCCAGGAACTGGATGAACTCACCAACACCCAGCGCGCTGCCGTGCTCATGCTGTTGCTGGGCGAACAGCAGGCCTCCGAAATCATCCGTTTCATGAACCCGCGCGAGGTGCAGGCCCTGGGCGCCGCCATGGTGTCGGTGGCCGATCTGTCGCAGGAAGCAGTCAACGTGGTGCTGGACGATTTCGTTGCCACGCTCAAGAAGCAGACCAGCCTGGGCCTGGGCACCGGCGACTATGTGGAAAAAGTGCTCAAGCGTGCCCTGGGCGATGACAAGGCGGCCTCGGTGCTCAGCCGCATCATGCCCGGCCAGGGCAGCAAGGGGCTGGAAATTCTGAAATGGATGGATGCCCGCTCCATTGCCGACATGATCCGCAGCGAACACCCGCAGGTGGTGGCGATCATCCTGTCGGTGCTCGAATACGACGTGGCCGCCGATGTGCTGAACTACCTGCCGGCCGAAAGCCGTCCCGAGATCATCCAGCGGATTGCCAAGCTCGAAACCGTGCAGCCCTCGGCCATGGAAGAGCTCGAAGCGATCATGAAAAAACAGTTCGCCAGCAACTCCTCGGCCAAGTCCTCCAGCTTTGGCGGGGTGAAGGCCGCGGCCAAGATCATGAACTTCGTCAAGGTGGAGCTGGAAGGCTCCATCATGAAGGGCCTGTCGGACATCGACGAAGACCTGACCCTGCGCATCCAGGACAACATGTTCACGTTCGAGAACCTGGTGAGCGTGGACAACCGCGGCATCCAGACGCTGATGCGCGCGGTGGAGCCGGACTTGCTGATGATCGCACTCAAGGGTGCGCCCGATTTCGTCAAGCAGAAGTTCTTCGACAACATGTCCTCGCGTGCGCGCGTCATGTTCATCGACGACATGGAAGCCAAGGGCCCGCTGCGCCTGACCGAGGTGGAAGAAGCCCAGAAGAAGGTCATGCGCCTGGCACGCAAACTGTCCGAAGCCGGCGAGCTGGTGCTGGCGGGCAGCGGAGACGATTTTGTCTGAGTGGAACCCCGATCCCCTGCTGTCGGCACGCGGCAAGGTGCCGCACTTTCTGCGCACCCAATGGGACGAGGCCACGGCGCGCAGCTTCGGCCCCTGGCGGGTGGCCGCCCCTGTCGATCCCACAGACGCCCAGACGGTCACCGCATTGCCGCCAGAGCTGCCGGATCACACGGTACAGACTGCCGAGCAAGCCGATGCCCCTTCTGTCGACAGTTTGCCCAGTGCCGAGCCTCCCAACACTTGGTCCGACAGTGCAATGGCTGCCATGCGCGAGCAGGCCCGACAGCAAGGCATTGCCGAAGGCCTGCAACAGGCGCGGGAAGAATGGGAAACCGAGCGACACAAGGAAAAAGAAGTCCTGCGGCACCTGGGCATCGAGCTGCGCAGCCTGCAACAGGATCCGCAACGGTTTTTCGAACCGCTCAAACGGCTGGCACTGCACATCGCCGAGCAGTGGGTACGCGGTGAATTGCAGGTCTCCGGTCGTGTGGTGGAGCAACTGGTCCGGCAGTGCCTGGCCGAGCTGGACCCGAACGGCAAAAAAGTTCAGGTGGAACTGTCTCCTGACGATTTGCAGCGGCTCAAGGCATTGGGAGAAGACGCTTGTGCAGACCTCGAGTTGCACGCTGATCCCCAGTTGCGCGATGGCAGTGTGCGCGTGCGCATCAATGAAAGCGTGGTGCAGGACCTGATTGAACACCGGCTCGAGGCCATGGCCCGTCAGCTGCTCAAAGAGCCGGATGCCTGGCTGCAACAAAGCGCCCTGCTGCATCCTTCGCAAGCGGTGCCCGTGGACGAGTCCGACAGCCTGCGCCAATGGCCACGCCGAACGGTGGACGTGGAAGATGCCACGCCCAAGTCGGCTGCGCCGCAAGACCAGCGGCCCCCGAGCGAGGACGCATGATGGATTTCACCGAAGAAGTCAGCCAATTGCTGGGGCAACTGGAAGTGCCGCCGCCCCAGCGCTCGGGCACGCTGGTCCGCTTGGTCGGCATGCGGCTGGAGACCCGTGGACTCATGGCACCGCTGGGCGCCTGCTGCGAAGTCATCGGCCAGTTCGGCCAACGGGTCGAGGCCGAAGTGGTTGGTTTCAACGACGACATTCTTTACCTGCTGCCCTTCACCGAACCCCAGGGCATTGCCCCGGGAGCCCAAGTGCGGGTGGTGCACAACACGTCCCAGGTCTGCCTCGGCCCGCAATTGCTCGGCCGCATTCTGGACGGGCGCGGTCAAGCACTCGATGGCAAGCCTGCCCCCCAGTGCAGCGACATCCTCGCGCTGCAGGGAAGACCGCTCAACCCGATGGAGCGCGGTCCCATCCACGAGATCCTGGATGTCGGCGTCAAAGCGATCAACGGCATGCTGACGATTGGCCGTGGTCAGCGTCTGGGCCTGGTGGCAGGCTCAGGTGTGGGCAAAAGCGTGCTGCTGGGCATGATGACCCGCTTCACCGAGGCCGATGTGGTGGTCATTGGCCTGATCGGCGAACGTGGCCGCGAGGTGCAGGCCTTTATTGAGGAATCCCTGGGGCCCGAAGGGCTGGCCAAATCGGTGCTGATCGCTGCGCCTGCCAATGAATCGCCAGTGCTGCGGCTCAAGGCCACGCACATGACGCATGTGATCGCCGAATACTTCCGCGACCAGGGTAAAAACGTGCTGATGCTGGTCGACAGCCTGACGCGGGTGGCGCACGCCCAGCGCGAAATCGGCCTGGCTGTTGGCGAACCGCCTACCGCCAAAGGCTACCCACCCTCCGTGTTTGCCTTGCTGCCCAACCTGATTGAACGGGCCGGTGTCGGGCGTCACGGCTTTGGCTCCATCACCGCCATCTACACCGTGCTGGCCGAGGGCGACGATGCGAACGACCCGATCGTGGACATCGCGCGTGCCTCGCTCGATGGCCAGGTCATGCTCTCGCGCAAACTGGCCGACGCCGCGCATTACCCGGCGATTGACCTCAATGGCTCGATCTCGCGTGTGATGCAAAAACTCCTCTCGCATGAAGACCTGCTGATGGCCAACCGCTTTCGGCGCTTGTGGTCACTGTATGAACAAAACCAGGACCTGATCCAGGTCGGTGCCTACGAAGCCGGCTCCAACCCGACGCTCGATGAAGCCATCCGCTTGCGCCAGGAGATGGAGCATTTCCTGCGCCAGGACATGCATGTCTGCGAGAACGAAACCACCACCCGCCAGAACCTGCGGGCACTGTTCAACAACTGAGGATTGGAGAAGCGCGATGCAAGCCCGTCAATGCTGGACTGTTCTGGCCCGCAAGGCCGATGACCAATGCGAGCGCATACAACAACAGCTGGCCAACATGCAGCAACGGCTCGAAGGCCTGCAAGCCAATGAACGCCGGTTGCGTCAACTCTATGCCGAATACCACCAGCGCATGACCAGCCCCGGCACCCATTCCCAAGGCATGCAGGACACCATCCACCAGCGGCAGTTCATGCAGCAAATCAGTGCATTGCTCGACAAAGTCATGCAGGACCAAACCATCACCCAAAAGGCCATGGCACAAACGCGTCTGCAATTGACGGCAGCCCAGCAGGAAAAGATGAAAATGCAGAGCCTGGTCGAGCAGGATTTGCATCGGCAAAGAACCCTGGAAAAACTCAAGGACCAGCGGGCCATGGATGAGCTTGCGCTGCGACAGTTCCATCTGCGCCACCAGCCAGGCCATGCCTGATTTTTCTGGAAAGCTGAAGCACCATGAAACGCATCCTGTTTGAAATCATTCTGGTCATTGGCCTGGGGGTGGCGGGCTATTTCGCCTGGGCACAACACAAGGCATCGAGCAGCACAGGCGGCCAACTCAAGGAGTTGACCGAACAGAAAAGTGAACTGGAGAGCAAGCTCGACACCGCCGAAAAACAGCTGCAGCAACAGGCTGAATCGATCCAGAAAATGGGCCCCAAGGCGCAACAGCTGGATGCGGCACGAGGGGCACTGTCAGGCGGACAAGTTCTTGATGATTTGGAAAAACTCTACAGCGGCAAGAAAGGTCTGAGCAACGAGCAACAGCTGGGCCTGGGTGTGGTGCGACTGCTGAGCAAAGGTCCGCAAGACCAGGGCGTGCTGCAGGCCCTGAACAAGACACTCGAACAGATTGACTGGAACCGCAACCAGAAAATCATCTGCGCCACACAGAACGCGCTGGCAGCAGCCGGCAAGGACGTGAAGGTGCTGGCCGAATGTGCAAAGACCGTCTCCCTCAGTCCTGCGTCAGCCGCCGCACCTGCAGCCTCCGCGGCATCGGAGTCGGCCTCGGCGGCCAAAAGCACGGACAGCAAAAAACCCTGAGCCTTGGCGTTGTAAGAGCACGGCCTCGCGGTTGCCCTGAGTGCACCACCGTTCGCCCTTCACTCAATCCGCAGGCACCACCGAACCGCGCGCCAGGGCTTCGCGTGCTTGCCGCCATACTTCTCGAGGCGGCAAGGGCTTGAGCTTGTGATTGCTCCAGACCTGGCGCCATAAACGCCCACCGCGCTGGCCGTGGTAGAGGCCCAGCATGTGGCGTGCAATCGCGTACCAGGGGCAGCCGTCTTCGGCATGTGCACGTTCCATGTAGGCCACCATGGCCTCTTCCACCGCCTCGCGGGTCGGGATCGGGTGCGGGTCGTCAAAGAAATCCGCGTCCCAGGTGGTCAACAGCCAGGGGTTGTAATAGGCTTCACGACCGATCATCACGCCGTCGGCATGCCGAAGGTGCGATGCGATCTCTTGGTTGGTCTTGATACCGCCATTGACCGCGATCGTCAGTTGCGGGAAATCCGCTTTGAGCCGGTAAGCCAGTTCGTAACGCAAGGGCGGGATTTCGCGGTTTTCCTTGGGAGAGAGGCCATCGAGCCAGGCATTGCGGGCGTGCACGATGAAGACCTCGCAGCCCGCCTCGCTCACGGCGCCCACAAAATCGCGCACAAAGTCGTAGCTTTCGATGCGGTCGATGCCGATGCGGTGTTTCACGGTGACCGGAATGTCCACCACATCGCGCATGGCCCGGACAGCCTCGGCCACGGTGCGAGGCTCGTTCATCAGGCAGGCACCAAAAGCCCCGCGCTGCACCCGGTCCGACGGACAGCCGCAGTTGAGGTTGATCTCGTCGTAACCCCATTCCTGACCCAGTTTAGCGGCCATGGCCAGATCGACGGCTTCGCTGCCGCCCAACTGCAAAGCGACGGGATGTTCTTCTGCATTGAAGCGCAGGTGGCGCTGCACGCTGCCGTGCGTGAGCGCCCCGGTCGTCACCATCTCGGTATAGAGCAAGGTGTGGCGCGTGAGCAGGCGATGAAAAAAACGGCAATGGCGGTCGGTCCAGTCGAGCATCGGCGCCACCGACAAGCGCCACGGGCTGAAACGGGAAGAAATCTCGGACATGCCCGAATTATCCCCGCATGAAAAAAAGAACCCCGCCGAGGCGGGGTCCTGGTCGAGAGCAGGGACCGGTCAGCCCATGTGCAGACCACCGTTGACGGAGAAATCGGCGCCGGTGGCGTAGCCGCCCTCTTCGCTGGCCAGCCAGGCAATGATGGAGGCGATTTCGCTGGGCTTGCCCAAGCGCTTGACCGGCACGGTGGCCACGATCTTTTCCAGCACGTCGGGGCGGATGGCGTTGACCATGTCGGTGCCGATGTAGCCGGGGCTGACGGTGTTGACGGTCACGCCCTTGGTGGCGAGTTCCTGCGCCAGCGCCATCGAGAAGCCGTGCATGCCGGCCTTGGCGGCCGAGTAGTTGGTCTGGCCCGCCTGGCCTTTTTCACCGTTGACCGAAGAGATGTTGATGATGCGGCCCCAGCCTCGCTCGACCATGTCGGGCACGACCTGTTTGGTCACGTTGAACATGGAGTCGAGGTTGGTGTTCATCACCGCGTCCCAGTCTTCCTTGCTCATTTTCAGGAACATGCGGTCCTTGGTGATGCCGGCATTGTTCACCAGCACGTCGATCGGGCCATGCTCGGCCTTGGCCTTGCTGAAAGCTTCCACCGTGGAATCCCAGTCACCGACGTTGCCCACCGAGGCGTAAAAGGTGTAGCCCTGCGCTTTTTGCTCATCCAGCCACTTGTTGTAGTCGCGCGTCGGGCCGCAACCAGCAATGACCTTGAAGCCTTCCTTGTGCAGGCGCTGGCAAATGGCGGTACCGATGCCGCCCATGCCACCGGTGACGTAAGCAACTTTTTGACTCATGGTTTGTCTCCTTTGTTATGAGTGCTGAGGGATAGGAAAAATCAGACGCGTTCAAGTGCGAGCGACACACCCATGCCACCACCAATGCACAGCGCGGCCAGGCCCTTGGTGGCCTGACGTCGCTGCATCTCATGCAGCAGGGTCACGAGGATGCGGCAGCCCGAGGCGCCAATGGGGTGCCCAATCGCGATGGCGCCCCCGTTGACATTGACCTTGAGCGGATCGATGTCGAGCGCCTTGTTGACGGCACAGGCCTGTGCGGCAAAGGCTTCATTGAGTTCGAACAGGTCCACGTCCTGCGCTTTCCAGCCGGCGCGGGCCAGGGCTTTTTGCGAAGCCGGCACCGGTCCCATGCCCATGGTGGCCGGGTCCAGGCCAGACGTGCCGAAAGCGGCAATGCGGGCCAGGGGCTTGAGGCCCAGGGCAGCGGCCTTTTTGGCGGTCATGACCACGACGGCGGCAGCACCGTCGTTGATGCCCGAGGCATTACCAGCGGTCACCGAGCCGGCTTTGTCAAACGCAGGGCGCAGACCGGCCAGGGCTTCGGCATTGGTTTTCTTGTTGATGTATTCGTCGGTATTGAAGACCAGCGGGTCGCCCTTTTTCTGGGGCATGACGACGTCGACGATTTCGTCCTTGAACTTGCCGGCATCCTGCGCGGCCGCAGCCTTGCGCTGGCTGGCCAGGGCGAGTTCGTCCTGCATCTCGCGGGTGATGCCGTGGGCCTTGGCCACGTTCTCGGCGGTGATGCCCATGTGGTATTGGTTGTAGACGTCCCACAGACCGTCGACGATCATGGTGTCGACCATGTTCCAGTTGCCCATGCGCATGCCATCGCGGCTGCCGAGGAGCACATGGGGCGAGGCGCTCATGTTTTCCTGGCCACCGGCCACCACGATTTCGCTGTCGCCCCAGGCCACGGCCTGCGCGGCCAGCATGACGGATTTGAGACCCGAGCCACACACGGCATTGATGGTCAGGGCCGGGGTTTCCTTGGCCACACCGGCCTTCATCATGGCCTGGCGTGCGGGGTTCTGGCCGGCGCCAGCGGCCAGAACCTGGCCCATGATGACTTCACCGATCTGGTCGGATTGCAGGCCAGCACGGGCGATGGCCTCCTTGATGACGATGCTGCCCAGTTCGGGCGCAGCCACTTTGGCGAGGGAGCCTCCAAACTTGCCCACCGCTGTACGGGCGGCTGAAACGATGACGATGTCTTCCACTTTCGAGTCTCCTTCTGACAGAAATCAGGCTTTTGCCTTCACATAACGGCCGGGTGCCGGCTCGATCGCCTTGTATTTGGCACCTTTGCCGTATCCCTTGGGGGCAGCGATCTGCTTGCCCGCATGCGTCTTGAGCCAGCTGGACCAGTCCGTCCACCAGCTTCCGGGCAGCTCCTTGGCGCCCGCAATCCAGTCGTTCACGTCTTTCGGGAACTTGCCTTCTGCACCCAGCCAGTGGCTGCGCTTGTTGGCCGCTGGCGGGTTGATCACGCCGGCAATGTGCCCCGAGGCCCCCATGACAAAACGCTTCTTGCCTGGTAGCACCTGCGTGCTGGCGTAGGCTCCGCCGATGGGGACGATGTGGTCTTCGCGCGAACCATAGATGTAGACCGGCAAATCGACCTGCCGCAGGTCCACCTTCTCGCCACAAACTTTGGCCTTGCCCGGCTTGATCAGGTTGTTTTCAAGGTAAGTGTTGCGCAGGTACCAGGCGTAGAACGGGCCAGGCAGGTTGGTCGAGTCGCTGTTCCAGTAAAGAAGGTCGAAAGGCGGAGGGGTTTCGCCCTTGAGGTAGTTGCCCACCACATAGTTCCAGACCAGGTCATTGGGCCGCAGGAAACTGAAAGTGGAAGCGAGGTCCTGGCCCTTGAGCAGCCCGCCCTTGCCCATCTGCATTTCACGGAACTTGACGAAGTTTTCGTCAATGAAGACATCCAGGATGCCCGTGTCGGTGAAATCGATCAATGTGGTCAGGAAGGTGGCGCTGGCCACAGGCTTCTCGCCACGCGCGGCCAAAACCGCCAGCGCAGTCGACAGGATGGTGCCGCCCACACAGAAGCCCAGCGCATTGATCTTGGGTGCGCCGGTGATCTCCTGCACCGTCTCGATCGCCTTGATCGCCGCTTGTTCGATGTAGTCGTCCCATGTCTTGTCGGCCATGGACGTGTCGGGATTGCGCCAGCTGACCACAAAAGTGCGGTGGCCCTGGCTCACTGCGTAACGGATGAAGGAGTTCTCCGGCTGCAGGTCGAGGATGTAGAACTTGTTGATGCAAGGCGGCACCAGCAGGAAGGGGCGCTCGTAGACCTTGGCCGTGAGGGGTTTGTATTCGATCAGCTGGAAGAACTCGTTTTCAAATACAACGGCACCTTCGGTGGTGGCGACATTTTTGCCTACCTCGAACAGGCTTTCATCCGTCATCGACACATGGCCTTGCTGGATGTCGTGCACCAGGTTCTTGACGCCCTTGGCAATGCTCTCGCCTTTGGTTTCGAGGGCTTTTTTCTGGGCCTCGGCATTGAAAGCAAGAAAATTGCTCGGCGCTGCAGCAGCCACCCACTGTTCCACCGCAAAACGAACCCGGCTGCGGGTTTTGGGGTCTGCATCCACCGCCTCGGCCAGGCCCATGAGGGTACGGGCATTGAGCAGGTAGGTGGCGGCATTGAACGCCGCAACAGGGTTGCTGTTCCAGGCCTCCCCCGAGAAGCGACGGTCCTTGATCTGCAAGCTGTTGTGCAGGCTCTGGTTCCACAGCTCCGTGGCGTCCTTGAAATACTGCATCTGCAAGGCCTGGAGCTTGTCGGCATGAAACTTCAGCTGCGGCACAGGCGCCAAGTCCTTGGAAAGGCCACCCAGATCGATGGACTGGAAATGCTGCATGGCCTGTGCAAAACTCTTGCCCAGGTTTTGCTGAAAAGCTTCACCCATTTGGGACCAGAATTGCGGGGTGGCTTCCATCATGTTCGTCTCCTGTCCTGCCATCGTGTGTGGATTCACTGTTTGTGCAGTGTCCTCGACTTCATTGTCACCAAAATTACAAAAGTTTCAGAAACGTACCTGAAAAAAACATGTACCTCGTCGTGATCGCCTGGATGTATGTGGTTCTGCTGATGAGCCTGGCCGAGGCCTTTTCCTCGCAAGGCTCCCTGCTTGGAGCCCTCGTGACCTTTGTGCTGTACGGCGTGCTGCCGCTGTCGATCGTGGTCTACATCCTGGGTACGCCCGCACGCAAAAGGGCACTTGCGCAACAGGCCCAGTCAGAGGCGCCAGATGCAGGCGGCCATGCGTCCGGTGGTGCCAAGACGGGCAGCGTCCCTGCGGTGGGAGAAGAAGAGCGCCGGCCGTGAGACGGTGCACCAGTGCGGCGAGCTGTCATTTCCATCCACCTGCGTCAGCCCCAGGCGAAGCAGCCGTGCACGGGCCAGTGCAGGCAGATCGGCCAGCCAGCGATCGCCCTGAGCCGGCTTGAACGCCCCGGTCAATTCGGGTTGGTCCACCAGAAAAGCCTGTCGCACCTCCGGCCCCACCTCAAAAGCCTGGGGGCCGATGCAAGGCCCCAGCCATACACCGGTGGTCTCGGCCATGGCCCCTCGGGCTTTCAATGCGGACCACAGTGCCTCCAGCACCCCCACCCCCTGCTGCCCCGCCAGGCCACGCCAGCCTGCATGGGCGGCAGCCACCCACTGGCCGCGCACGTCCCACAACAGCACCGGCAGGCAATCGGCCACCATGATCGTGCAGGCCAGTCCAGCGGCGAAGGTGAAACAGGCATCCGCCACAGCACCATCCGGGGTCTGCGCATCGAGTTCAAGGACGCCTGTCCCATGCACCTGCTTGAGAAAGACAGGCCGTACCCCCAGCGTGTCGGCCAGCAGCTGGCGGTTGGCCTGCACACGTTCAGGCGCATCACCCACATGGTCACCCAGATTGAAGCTGTCCCACGGCTCCCCGGAGTACCCGCCTTCGCGGGTGCTCATCCAGGCGCCGATGTTCGCAGGCAGGTCCGGACAATTGAAATGATTAGCGGGTTGCATGCTGCAAGCATAAGGCGAAA
>CAXRGK010000205.1:0-4748 GCA_964230145.1 Burkholderiaceae bacterium
ATCCCGCTGATGATCGTCAACGCCCTGGCAGGCAAGAGCCTGCCCGTGTATGGCGACGGCATGCAGATCAGGGATTGGCTGTATGTCAAGGACCACTGCAGCGCGATCCGCCGTGTGCTGCAAGCTGGACGCCTGGGCGAGACCTACAACGTGGGCGGCTGGAACGAAAAGCCCAACATTGAGATCGTGAAGACCGTGTGCGCCTTGCTCGACGAACTGCGCCCCAAGGCAGACGGCAGCAGCTACGCCGCGCAGATCAGCTATGTGACCGATCGCCCCGGCCATGATCGCCGCTACGCCATCGACGCCCGCAAGATCGAGCGTGAACTGGGCTGGAAGCCGGCCGAGACGTTTGAGAGCGGCATCCGCAAGACGGTGCAGTGGTACCTGGACAACCCCGAGTGGGTCAAGAACGTGCAGTCCGGTGCCTACCGCGAGTGGGTGAGCAAGCAGTACGCCGCCTGAACCTGTAGGAGGCCGCCCCTGCGGCCGAAGCACTGGACAAGACAGTCGCGCGCCGGGGCGCGCTCCCACAGGAGAGGCCTTTTGAAAATTCTGCTTCTGGGCAAAAACGGCCAGGTCGGCTGGGAACTGCAACGCAGCCTGAGCGTGCTGGGCGAGCTGGTCGCACTGGACCGCCACAGCACCCCTTGCGGTGACCTGAGTCAACCGCAGCGCCTGCAAGAAACCGTGCGCGCCCTGCGCCCCGATGTGATCGTCAATGCCGCCGCCCACACCGCGGTGGACAAGGCCGAAAGCGAGGTCGATCTGGCCCGAATCCTCAACGCTGCCGCCCCCGCTGCGCTGGCGCAGGCCGCAGCCGAGACGGGCGCCTGGCTGGTGCATTACTCGACCGACTATGTGTTCGACGGCGGTGGCGACAGGCCCTGGCTCGAAGGCGATGCCACCGGCCCGCTGGGCGTGTACGGCCAGACCAAGCTCGAAGGCGAGCAGGCGATCGCCGCCAGCGGCTGCAGGCACCTGATTTTCCGCACCAGCTGGGTGTATGCCGCACGCGGTGGCAACTTTGCCAAAACCATGCTGCGGCTGGCGCAGGAGCGCGAACGCTTGACGGTGATCGATGACCAGCATGGCGCGCCAACGGGCGCAGACCTGATCGCCGATGTGACGGCGCACGCCATTCGCATCGTGCAGCAAAAGCCTGAACTCGCGGGCCTGTACCACCTGGTGGCGGGTGGCGAGACCAGCTGGCACGGCTACGCCAGCCATGCCATTGCCCGCGCCCGCGAGATGCGACCGGACCTTGGCTGGAAGGTGGCCGAGATCGCGCCTGTGCCAACCAGCGCTTTCCCCACGCCCGCGCGGCGTCCGCTCAACTCGCGTCTGAACACCGAAAAGCTGCAGCAGGCCTTTGGCCTGGCCCTGCCGCACTGGCAGCGCGGCGTGGACCGCCTGCTGGTCGAAATCCTGTAATTCGTTTGCTGCACAATCCGCGCTAAACCTCTGAATCCGAACCGACCATGACCGACACCATGACCCCTGCCGTGACCCCTGAGCAACAGGCCCAAATCCTGGCCCAGGCCATGCCCTACATCCGCAAGTTCCACGGCAAGACACTGGTCATCAAGTACGGTGGCAATGCCATGACCGACCCGGCCTTGCAGCAGGCTTTTGCCGAAGACGTGGTGCTGCTCAAGCTGGTGGGCCTGAACCCGGTGGTGGTGCACGGCGGCGGCCCGCAGATCGAAACGGCGCTCAAGCGTCTGGGCAAGAAGGGCGAGTTCATCCAGGGCATGCGCGTGACCGATGCCGAGACCATGGAAGTGGTCGAGTGGGTGCTGGGCGGTGAAGTGCAGCAGGACATCGTGGGCATGATCAACCGCGCCGGTGGCAAGGCCGTGGGCCTGACCGGTCGCGATGGCGGCCTCATCCGTGCCAAGAAACTGCGTTTGGTGGACAGCCAGGATCCCACCAAGGAGCACGATGTGGGCCAGGTCGGAGACATCGAAAGCATTGACCCCTCCATCCTCCAATGCCTGCAGGACGATGCCTTCATCCCGGTGGTCAGCCCCATTGGTTTTGGCGTCAACAACGAGAGCTACAACATCAATGCCGATGTGGTGGCGGCCCGCCTGGCCATGGCGCTGCAGGCCGAGAAACTGCTCATGCTCACCAACATCCGCGGAGTGCTTGACAAGCAAGGCCAGCTGCTGACCGAGCTCACCGCCAAACGCATCGACGAGCTGTGCGCAGACGGCACCATCAGCGGCGGCATGATTCCCAAGATCGCCGGTGCGCTGGACGCGGCCAAGAGTGGCGTGAACGCGGTGCACATCATCGACGGCCGCGTGCCGCACGCCATGCTGCTCGAAGTCCTGTCCGATCAGGCTTTCGGCACCATGATCAAGAGCCGCTGAGCCGCAGGCTGCTTCAGGAGTCAGGCATGGCCGAGCAGGAAGACCATCACGACGAGCCGCAAGACGCGCGTGAAGCGCCGGTGCGCAAGCGTCCGCGTCCGGGTGAGCGTCGCCTGCAGATCCTGCAGACCCTGGCCAACATGCTGGAGCAGCCGGGTGGCGAACGTGTCACCACGGCCGCATTGGCCGCGCGCATTGGTGTGAGCGAGGCGGCGCTGTACCGCCACTTTGCCAGCAAGGCCCAGATGTTCGAAGGACTGATCGACTTCGTGGAGCAGTCCTGCATGGGCCTGATCCGCCAGATCACCGACCGTGAGCCCGCGGGACCGAACCAGGCGCTGCGCATCGTGTCCCTGATCCTGCAGTTTGCCGAAAAGAACCCCGGCATGTGCCGCGTGATGACCGGCGATGCGCTGATCCACGAGCACGAGCGCCTGCAGCAGCGTGTCAACCTGCTGATGGACAAGATCGAGGCGCAGTTGCGCCAGTCGCTCAAGGGGGTGATGGAAGGCAGCGCCACCCCCACGGTCGATGTGCAGGTGGCGGCTTCGGTGATGCTGGCCTTTCTGACCGGGCGCCTGCAGCGCCATGTGCGCAGTGGGTTCGCGCGCAAACCCACCGAATACCTGCAGGAAAGCCTGGCCCGTTTGGTCTGACCTGCAGGCGTCAGCGTTTACTTGCCGAACAGTCGCGTCAGGTGCTGCCAGGCCCGCAACAGCAGGCCCGAGCGCTCCACATCGGCTTGTGCGACGAGTGGGGCTTCGCCAATGGGCTTGCCGTTCGAGGTGGCGACCACCTTGCCGACCACAGCGCCCTTGGCCACTGGGGCCTCCAGTCCTGACTTGAGTTCCACCGAGGTCTGCACCTGCTGGCCGCGCGGCACGGTCAGTCCCCATGGGGCGGCCAGGCCCGCAGCCACCGTATCGGCCTTGCCGAAGCTGACCTTGGCGGTCGCCACCACCGCATTCGGCGCAATCGGGGTGGCTTTCTCGAAGCTGCCAAAGCCCCAGCCGAGCAGCGTTCGGCTCTGGTCGGCACGCGCCTGGGCGCTGTGGGTGTTGAGGATGACCGAAATCAGGCGCATGTCGTTGCGCTTGGATGAAGTGACCAGGCAGTAGCCGGCTTCGGCGGTATGGCCGGTTTTCAGGCCGTCCACGGTGGGATCGGTGTAGAGCAGGGCATTGCGGTTGCCCTGCTTGATGTCGTTGTATTTGAACTCGCGCTCGGCGTAGATGGGGTAGTACTCGCTGCCGTCGCGGATGATGGCGCGCGCCAGCAGGGCCAGGTCACGCGCAGAGGACTTGTGCGCCGGGTCGGGCAGGCCCGTGGGGTTGACGAATTTCGTCTGCGTCATGCCCAGGCGCTGGGCCTCAAGGTTCATCAGCTTGGCAAAGCCTGCCTCGGAACCTGCCATGTGCTCGGCAATCGCTTTGGACGCGTCATTGCCCGACTGGATGATGATGCCGCGCAGGATATCGATCACCGTGGCCTGACTGTTCAGGGGCAGGTACATGCACGATTCGGCACTCGTGCCCCTGCACCAGGCGTTCTCGCTGACGGTGACCAGGTCGGTGGGTTTGAGCTTGCCCGAGCGCAGCGCCTGCTCGACGATGTAGCTGGTCATCATCTTGGTCAGCGATGCAGGTGGCAGTGGCTCGTCGGCGTTGGCCGAAGCCAGCACCTCGCCGGAGTCAAAGTCCATCAGCAGCCAGGCCTTGGCGGGCAGCGCCGGAGGGTTGCTGGCCAAAGCGGTCTGGGCCGCCAGTGGCGGCAGGGCGTTCACGGCAGCCGCGGCTTTCTTTTGAGTCGCGGGTTTGGTGGCGTGTGGTTTGGCTGCGTAAGCTGCCGGGCCAGGCACCAGGGCAGCCGTGGCGATGGCGAACAGGACGGGGAGTGTGGAAAAAGTCTTGATTGGCATGGCGTGACAGGGGGAAAACGCCAATTGTCGCGGATTGACGACGACTCAAACCGCTCTCACAGCCCCACCTTGCTTGCAGAGTCTTCGAGTTCGGCCCAAGTGGCGTCGTCGATCACGATGCCATCGCGTGCACGCGTGGTGCGTGCCGCACGCTCGGGCTCCCCGGCGATGAGCACGCCACCCGAATGACTGGGGCTTTGCCGCAGCCAGTCGGTAAAGGCCACAGCCTCCTGCTCGAATGCCGCTTGTGTGCCCAGCTTGCCCGGATCGATCAGCACGGTGAGCATGCCGTTGAGCACGGCACGTTTGGTATCGGCCTCACGGTGCCAGGTGCCGCCTCCGGTCAGGGCGCCGCCCAGCAGTTCACAGGCCACGGCCATGCCGTAGCCCTTGTGTTCACCAAAGGTCATGAGCGCGCCGAACAGGCCGTTGGACTGCGGCACCACCACCAC
>CAXRGK010000206.1:0-7180 GCA_964230145.1 Burkholderiaceae bacterium
CACACCGGCGCGGGCCATGCGGCCCACCCAGTCGGCGTCGGGCAGCACGGCGTACAGGCCCAGGCGCGGAGGGCAGGGCGCGAAAGCAGCGGCGCGCGGGCTGGTGTCCACGCCACAGTCTTGGGCGGTATCGGGCCACGCTGAGGGGTCAAAACGGCCGGTGCGAAGGGTCTGCGCCATCCATGCGCGGGCCAGCAGCCGGGCATCGTCTTCGACAAAACCCATGCTGCGGCAGGCAGCCAGCACGCTGGCGGCCTGCTCGCCCTGGGCCGCATCGTCCGGACGAATGCAATCGTGCAGCGGCAGGGGTGTGCCGGTCTGCAGCTGCGCGGCGTGCTGCGCGAGGATCTCTTGTGCAAGCTGGAGGTTCATGTCGGGCCTTTCAGCTCGGATGTCAGTTGTGGTGCCAGAAGGGCATGCCCATGACCGGCGTGCTGGGCTGGGCCACGTCCTGCGGGGTCATGGCGCCGGCGCGGTGGGCGCTGCGGCCGGCGCGCACGGCATCGGCAAAGGCTTCGGCCATGGCGGGCGGATGTTGGGCCAGCGCCACGGCGGTGTTGAGCAGCACGCCGTCGTAGCCCCATTCCATGACCTGGCAGGCGTGCGATGGCAGGCCCAGACCGGCGTCCACGATCAGCGGCACATCGAGCCGTTCGCGCAGGGTGCGCAGCGCGCCGGGGTTGACCGGGCCTTTGCCGGTGCCAATCGGCGCGGCCCAGGGCATGACGGCCTGGCAGCCCACGTCCACCAGACGCTGACAAAGCACAAGGTCGTCGGTGCTGTAGGGCAGCACCCGAAAGCCCATGCGCAGCAGGCGGTCGGCGCAGTCCACCAGATTGAGGGTGTCGGGCTGCAGCGTGTAGTCGTCGCCGATCAGTTCGAGCTTTATCCAGTCGGTCTCGAACACTTCGCGCGCCATCTCGGCGGTGGTCAGCACTTCCTGGATGCTGTGGCAGCCGGCGGTGTTGGGCAGCACCGGCACGCCGCACTGGCGCAGCAGGTCCCAGAAGCCGCTGTGGCTGTCGCCTCCGGCGGTCTGGCGGCGCAGCGAGGCCGTGAGCATGCCGGGGCGGCTGCGCTCGATGGCGCGGGCCAGCACGGCCGGCGAGGGGTAGCGCGAGGTGCCCAGCAGCAGGCGGCTTTGCAGGCGCTGGCCGTAGAGGATGAAATCGTCTTGCATCATGTTTTTACCCGCCGGTGACGGGGGAGATCAGCTCCACCTGGTCGCCGGTTTGGAGAAGCGTTTGGTTGTATTGGGAGCGGGGCACGAACTGCAGGTTGACGGCCGCCGCAAAGGGGGGCTGCACCCCGCTGGCCTGCGCGGCATCCAGCAGGGTGGCGCCGGCCGGCAGTTGCAGCGGTTGGCCGTTCAGAGTGATGTCGAGGGTGGTCATGGGTGGTCGTGAATCAGTTGCCATTCTCGAGCCAGTGCGCTGTCGCCTGTGGCCAGCCACTGCAGCGTGGCGTCCAGCACGGCGGGAGAAATCATGTAGCCATGGCGGTACAGGCCGTTGACCTGCAGCACGCCGTCGCCCAGCGGGCGCAGGGCGGGCAGGTTGTCGGGCAAGGTGGGGCGGGCCTGGGTCGCTATTTCGAGAATCCGGCCTTCGGCAAAGCCGCTGTCCACCGTGTAGGCCGCGCTCAGCAGCTCCAGCGTGGAGCGCACGCTGGCGGGCGAGAGGTCTTCGCTCTCGATCTCGGTGGCGCCGATGACGAACAGGCCATCTTGCTTGGGTGCAATGTAGATCGGGTAGCGCGGGTGGATCAGGCGTGTGGGGCGCTGCAGTTGCACACCTGGGGCGTGCAGGCGCACCACCTCACCGCGCACACCGCGCAGCGCGCGCCAGGCCACGCGCGCACCCAGACCGCGGCAGTCCACGATCTGGCCGGCATGGGGGAAGGCGGCGCGCAGGCTGGCGGCGTCGTGGCCCTTGTCCGGGTCGTTCACGGGGCTGTGCCAGTGCAGCTCAACGCCGGCCTGCTGCAGCGCCAGATGCAGGGCGTCCAGCAGCTGGCGGTTGTCAAGCTGGCCTTCACCCGGCAGGTACAGGCCTTGCGCAAAGCGGCCGGCAGTGGCCGGCTCCACCTCAGCCAGCCGCCGGGCGTCCAGCGCTTCGGGGGCAGACAAGTCGGGCAGCTGCGCGTGGGTGCGGCGGACCAGACCCTCAAAGCGCCGGGCTTCGGCCTGGTCCTGCCGGTGCCAGAGGATCAGCGTGCCGGCTTGCTGAAAGTACACCGGCGTTGGCAGCGTGGCCAGCAGCTCGGGCCAGCGCGTCAGACCGTGCAGGCCCATGCGTACCACCGGCAGTTCGGTGATGGCTGATTCGGCCAGGGGCGCCAGCATGGCGGCGGCCGCACGGGCCGCCGAGTGCGTGGCCTCGGGACCGTGCGCGTCGTGCACCTGCACGCGCGCTCCCTGCCGGGCCAGCGCCAGCGCCAGCAACCGGCCCATCAGGCCGGCGCCAAGCACCACCACATCAAAACTCATGACCGTTCTCCGCCGGGCCGTCCCAAGGAGAACGGCGCCCCCTCGAGGGGCAGTGAATACACGAAGTGATCAACGTGGGGGCTCATGATGTGTTCTCCAAGATAATCGAGGCCATGCAAGCACAGTTTCCCACACCCACCCAGCGTTACGTGCGCGTGCTCACCATTGCCGGCTCCGACAGTGGTGGCGGTGCAGGCATTCAGGCCGACCTCAAGACCTTTGCCGCGCTCGGCTGCTACGGCATGACGGCGATCACCGCGCTGACGGCGCAGAACACACAGGGCGTGCAGGCCATCCATGCGGTGCCGCCCGAGTTTTTGCGTGCGCAGCTGGCTTCGGTGCTGGGTGACATCGGTGCCGATGCGGTCAAGATCGGCATGCTGCACACGCCTGAGGTGGTCCGCACAGTGGCCTGGGCGATCGACCACTACAAGCTGCAGCGCGTGGTGCTGGACCCGGTGATGGTGGCCACCAGCGGTGACCGACTGATCGCCGAAGAGACGGTGGATGTGCTGGTGCATGAACTGTTTCCGCGCGCCAGCGTGGTCACGCCAAACCTGGACGAGGCTGCGCTGCTGATCGGACGTCCTATCGACGGCGCGCAGGCGCTCGAGGATGCGGGCCGCCGCCTGCTGGCGCTGGGTGCACGCGCCGCACTGGTCAAGGGCGGGCACCTCTCGGGCGATGAGGTGGTGGACCTGCTGGTGCAGACCGGCGCCCCCAGCCTGCGGCTGGCGTCGCAGCGCATCCCCAGCCGCAATGTGCACGGTACGGGCTGCACCCTGTCCTCGGCCATTGCCGCGCACCTGGCGCAGGGCCTGTCGCTCGAAGAAGCAGTGCAGCGCGCACGCGCGTACATCCTGCGCGCCATCGCCGAAGGTGCCCATGTGCAGACCGGCCACGGTCACGGCCCGCTCAACCACGGCCATGCCCCCGTGCCGACTCAGCGCATGCCCTTGTGAACCCATGGCCCTGATGGGCTGGCTTGGGACGCAAGGCGCATGGCATATCAGGCAGCCTGCCCCTGCCCGGTGTGATTCCGGGTGAGCGCAGCCAGCGCAAAGGTCAGACCCAGCGACACCAGCGAAGCGCCCCACTGCGGGGCCAGTCGCTCGACGCTGTGATAGACGACGATACCCAGAACCCAAAGGAGCACGGCCGTGCGATCCACTGCCGTACGCTCGGGCTGCGCGGCGTTGCCCAGACCCAGGCGGCCCAGGATCACACCGTACAGTGGCACGAAGACTGAGCTGAGCATGAGCAGGAAGGGCTCCAGGCTGTGCATGGGCAGCACCATGGCCATGCCGGTGCAGACCACAGCAATCCACACGCCCCAGCGGCGCAAGGAGCCTTGGCGCAGGCTGCTGCTGGAGACCGCGGCCGAATACACATCGCCGTAGGCGTTGTCGAGCTCGTCCAGAAGGATCAAGCCCAGTGCCAGCAGGCCGCCCTGGGCCAGCAGCAACGCTGTGACCAGGTCGGTGCCGGGCTCGCTCACGCTGGCCACCAGCACGCCCAGTGCGTAACACCAGGCGTTCGCGAGTGCATAGCCCAGCCAGGTGCCACCCAGTGTGCTGCGGCTGCTGCGACCGTGGCGTGCGTAATCGGCCACCAGGGGCAGCCACGACACCGGCATGGCCATGACCAGGCCAAGTGCGGACAACATGCTCATGGAGCCATTGCCTGGTCGCTGCATGAAGGCTTCCCACCCTTTGCTCTGCAACACACCCAGGAAGTGCCAGCTCAGCCAAAGCAGCGACAGCACCACCAGCGGCAAGCCCACACGCGCGACGAAGCGGCGCACCAGCGTCAGCATGGACCCTGTCATCAAAAGTGCCAGCACGCCACCCCAAAGCAGCGTGGCCAGCACGAGGCCAAGCGTGCCGTGTGCAGTGCCAAAGGCCTTGTTCACGATGGCCAGGGTGCCGTCTCGCATGACCACCAACTCAAAAGCTGTCCAGCCCAGCAGCTGCACGATGTTCAGGACCACTGGGAGTCGCGCAAAAGCACTGCCGTAGGTGGCGTGCATGAGTCCGGCGCTCGACAGACCGGTGCGGGTGCCGATGGCCGCCGTCCAGCCCAGCAGGCCTGCGCCGATGAGCGAGCCCAGCGCGATGGCCCATAGCGCGTCGCTTGTGCCCACTGCAGGCACAAGATAGGCGCCGACCTGGATCACCAGCAGGCCTACGCCCAGGCTGAACCACAGTGAAAGATGGGAAGAGAAACCGAAGACGCGCTCTTCAGGCGCAACGGGTGAGAGCGCCGCGGACGGCGATTTGGCGTTGGACATGGTCCATGCTCTTTCTGCACATTGGCATCAAAGCAGTGGAGGACTGGTGATGGCCGTATCCCGGAGCAACAAGGCCCGGGTCCATCAGTCAGGCTTCCCTGCGCGAGGATTACCTCAATCAGGTTCAAAGGGACTTTCTCAGTCGGCACATTTGACGGTGCCAACACCCCCAGCGGATGCCGCAGCGATGCTGCAGCGATGCGGATTTTAAATCAGGCCCAGACGCTGGTGCAGCGTGGTGGAAGTGGTGGTGTACTGCAGCAGGGTCTTGTCATTCGGCCACAGGTGGGCAGCGGCACCGAAGGCCGCCAGCGTGGCTTCGTGGAAGCCGCACAGGATGAGCTTTTTCTTGCCCGGGTAGGTGTTGATGTCTCCCACCGCGAAGATGCCGGGCGCCGAGGTCGCGAAGGTCTCGGTGTTGACCACGAGCTGCTTGCGCTCGATCTGCAAGCCCCACTGCGCCACCGGCCCGAGTTTGGGCGACAGGCCGAGCGCCATCACGAGCTGGTCGCAGGGCAGGGGAACTTCCTGGCCTTCGGCGTTGAGGTATTGCAGGCCGATGAGGCGCTCGCCTTCGGTGACGAGGGCCGTGGGCTGGCCGGCCACGAAGCGCACGCGGCCCGCAGCCTGTGCGGCGCGCAAGGCCTCGATGCGCTCGGGCTTGGCGCTGAACTGCTCGCGCCGGTGCATCAGCGTCACGCTCACAGCCGTGGCCTGCGCGTCGAGCGCGGTTTGCAGCGCGCTGTCGCCGTCGCCCGTGACCAGCAGGTGCTGGCCTTTGATGTCGGGCAGGGGCTGCGAGCCGAACCAGACCTGGCGACCCAGGTGTGACGCGATGCCCTCGATCGGCAGGCTGCGTGGCACGAAGGCACCGACGCCGGCGGCGATGAAGATGGTTTTGGTGAGCCAGACGCTGCCGCGGTCGGTGGCGACGAGCCAGCGGCCGTCGGCCTCAGCCTCCAGGGTCTCGACGGTCTGCCCCAGATGGAAGGTCGGCTTGAAGGGCGCGATCTGCTGCTGCAGGCGCTCCACCAGCTCAAGCCCGGTGCAGACCGGGATGCCGGGGATGTCGTAAATGGGTTTGTCGGCGTAAAGCTCGGCGCACTGGCCGCCCACATGGGGCAGGGCGTCGACGATGTGGCAGGCGATGCCCTGCAGGCCGAGCTGGAAGGCCTGGAACAGGCCTACGGGGCCCGCCCCGATCACGAGTGCGTCGGTGTCGATCGGGGTGGCCATGGCGGGAGTCAGCGGACCAGTTCGGCCAGCTTGCCGGTCTTGTCTTTCCACTCGTCGGCGTCAGGCAGCGGGGCCTTGCGCTTGGTGATGCTCTTCCAGGTTGGCAGCTGGGCCAGCTCGGCGTTGAGCTTGATCATGTGCTGCTGGTCGGCCGGCAGGTCTTCCTCGGCAAAGATGGCGTTGGCCGGGCACTCGGGGATGCACACGGCGCAGTCGATGCACTCATCGGGGTCGATGGTCAGGAAGTTCGGGCCTTCGCGGAAGCAGTCCACCGGACACACATCGACGCAGTCGGTGTATTTGCAGCGGATACAGTTTTCGGTAACAACGTGGGTCATGGCGGACTCTTGAAATGGGGACGGGGCCGGTCAGTGACCGGCCCCTGTCGGAAACCCTGATTTTAAGGGACTCAGTTCACCAGTACGGCGCCCGAGGTCTTGTGGCTGGCGGTGTCCACCAGCACCATCGCGCCCAGGATGCGCGATTGAGCAAACGGCAGGGTGACCAGCGGCTCTTGCAGGGCCAGCGTGACGTGGCCGATGGCGTTGGGGGTCAGCTCGGTGGCTTCTTCTTCGGCCAAGGTGTTGACGTTCAGGCGGTGCACCACGCGCTGCACCTTGGCCTTGACCCAGCGGTGGCCGTGCAGCGCCCAATACACGCGTCCGGGCAACAGCGGCTCGTCGTCCATCCAGGCCACAGTCGTGTTGATTGTGCGTTCCCCATGCGCGTTGTAGGAGCGTGCCCCCGCGCGCGAAGCATCTTCTTCTGAGGCCAGAATCCAATCCCCACGCGACACGTCCACCTCGCGGTCGAGCACGATCCCCGCGCTGTGGCCGGCGGCCTTGCTTTGCGGCTGGCGGGTCGCCGACAGCACTTGGGACACCACAGCGGTCTGGCCGCTGGGGACGACCTTGACGCTCTGGCCGGGGGCGATGGAGCCGGTGGCCACGCGGCCCCAGAACACGCGGCGGCCCTGGGTGGTCACGCCGGAGTCGTGAAATTTTTCGACCCACTGCACCGGGAAGCTGAAGGCCACATCGGTCTCGGCCGGGGTGACCGGCAGCTCTTCGAGGATCTCGAGCAGGCTGGGGCCGGTGTAGCCGCACCAGCCTGCGTGGCTGTCCACCACGTTCCAGCCCTTGAGGGCCGAGACCGGCACCACGGCC
>CAXRGK010000207.1:0-4131 GCA_964230145.1 Burkholderiaceae bacterium
GATGCAGGACGTGGCCGCTCAGGCCATGAAAGACAAGGCGTCCTCGGCAGCAAGCGACACAGCGGCTGCAGGCAATGCCAAGACCCCCGCCAAGAAACCTGCGCGCAAGAAGCCAGCGGCCCCCAAAGCGCGCACCGCCCGTTCATGAAACTTTTTCCCTGCGGCCATGCCACGCACCCGCAGTGGCGCATGGCCGCCGGCTTGGCCATCGCCCAGCTGCGCGCGCAAATGGCCCTGCCCGGCTACGCGAGCGCGCCTCGATTGGGCCTGCTCTACATCACCGACCACTACGCCAGCGAAGCGCAGGCGATCCTTGACCATGTGCGTGCCGAATTGCCAGGCGTGACCGACTGGGCGGGCACCACGGGTGTGGGCATCTGCGCCCACCAGGCGGAATACTGGGACGAACCCGCCCTGGCCATCCTGCTGTGCGATCTGCCTGCCGAACATTACCGCGTGTTTTCGGGCCTGGCACCGCTGCCTGTGCCCGCAACGGGCGGCTGGCAAGCGCGCACGGCACTCGTCCATGCCGAGCCACAGACACCGGAACTGGCCGAGCTCATGGCCGAGTTGGCTGAACGCACCTCCGACGGGTTTCTGTTTGGCGGCCTGGCTTCGGCACGCGGCCAAGCGCCGCAATTTGCCGTGCATGGCTCAGCGGCTGGTGGCTGTTTTGTGGGTGGTTTGAGCGGTGTGGCCTTTGCCCCTGAAGTGGCTTGCATGACCCGCCTCACGCAAGGCTGCCAACCCGTGAGTGCGCCGCACACCATCACCCGGATGGACGTTCTGGTCGCCCTGGAACTGGACGGAGAACCGGCACTGGAGGTGATGCTGCGCGATCTGGACATCACCCTTGACGAGCCACAAAAGGCCATCGCCGTGGTGCGCAAAACCTTGGTCGGACTGAGCCTGCCGCAGCAGCCTGCAGTGGACGGGACCGGTCATTTGCAGCAGGACGTGCGCGTGCGCCACATCGTCGGGCTGGACCCGATGCGCCAGGGCATCGCGTTGGCCGAACATCTGCAGGCCGGCATGGGACTGGTGTTCTGCCGTCGTGACCCGCAGGCTGCACGGGCCGATCTGACGCGCATCTGCGCCGAATTGCGCGAAGCCCTCGAGCCCGAAAGCCTGTCGCTTGAGGCCGCTTTGCTGCAGGCCCCTGAGCCGACGCAAACCACCCCGACCGCGGGGCGGCGCATCGCGGGCGCCATCTATGTCAGCTGCACCGGTCGGGGCGGGGGGCATTTTGGCGGCCCGAGCGCCGAGATGCAGATCATCCGCCACGCGCTGGGCGATGTGCCGCTGGTGGGGTTTTATGCCGCTGGCGAGATCGCCGGGCACCAGCTCTACGGCTACACCGGGGTGCTGACGGTGTTCACCACCGATTGATCAGACGCCGCGTGCGCGGTCGCTCTTGAACTGCGCCCTGAACTGCGAGAACTGACCCGCGTCCAGCGACTCGCGCACTTCGCGCATCAGGTTCAGGTAGTAGTGCAGGTTGTGGATGGTGGTCAACATGGGGCCAAGCATTTCGCCACAGCGGTCCAGGTGGTGCAGGTAGGCGCGGCTGAAACCATCACGGCCGCCTTGGTCCCACGACACGCCTGAGGCACCCGCGCAGGCGTGGCAGGTACAGGTACTGTCCAGCGGTTGCGGGTCGTTCTTGTGGCGGGCGTTACGCAGCTTCAGATCGCCAAAGCGGGTGAACACCGTGCCGTTGCGTGCGTTGCGGGTGGGCATCACGCAATCGAACATGTCCACGCCTTCGGCCACGCCTTGCACCAGGTCTTCGGGCGTGCCCACGCCCATCAGGTAGCGCGGTTTGTGCGCGGGCAGTCGGTGCGGCGTGTGCGCCATGATCTGCAGCATCTGCTCCTTGGGTTCGCCCACGCTCACACCACCCACCGCGTAGCCGGGAAAGTCCATTTCCACCAGCGCTTCGAGCGATTCCTGACGCAGGTTTTCAAACATGCCACCCTGCACGATGCCGAACAGGGCGTTGGGGTTTTGTAGGCGCTCGAATTCATTCTTGCTGCGCACGGCCCAGCGGCGGCTCATCTCCATCGACTTGCGCGCTTCGGCCTCGGTGGTCAGATGGCCCTTGGTCTCGTAAGGCGTGCACTCATCCAGCTGCATCACGATGTCCGAGTTCAGAATCGTCTGGATCTGCATGCTCACCTCGGGCGACATGAAGAGCTTGTCGCCGTTGACGGGAGAAGCAAAGTGCACGCCTTCTTCGGTGATCTTGCGCATCTCACCCAGCGACCAGACCTGAAAGCCCCCCGAGTCGGTCAGGATGGGCCTGTCCCATTTTTCGAACTGGTGCAGGCCGCCAAAGCCTTTCATGATGTCCAGGCCTGGGCGCATCCACAGGTGGAAGGTGTTGCCCAGGATGATCTGCGCACCCATCTCGTGCAGGCTGCGAGGCATCACGCCCTTGACGGTGCCATAGGTGCCGACCGGCATGAAGATAGGGGTCTGCACCACGCCATGGTTCAGGGTCAGCGCACCGCGTCGGGCGTGGCTGGAAGGGTCGGTCTTGAGCAGGTCAAATTGGAGCATGGCTGGGATTGTAGGAGGCGGCCATGCCACCGAAGCGCGAGCGCCACTTGTCAAAGGTCGGCTGGCTAATGCCACCCGTGTGGCAAATGTTTTTGAAATGTCCTTGATGGGCATGCCTGCTTCGGCCTGCTTGAGGAAGCCGATGATCTGTTCATCGGTGAATCTCGTCTTCTTCATGTCCGTCATTCTCCAGAGGTTGACGGACTTTGTGCCATTCAATTGGTACGGCCTAGAGGGAGCAGGTCAGGCGGGTTTTACTTCAGCTGGTCTGAGATTCTGTCGTGGTGCGTGTCAGCAGCATCGCATCGCCATAACTGAAGAATCGGTACTGCTGCGCAATGGCGTGGCGGTACAGGCCCATGATGTGCTCGTAGCCAGCAAAGGCGCTCACCAGCATCATCAGTGTGCTTTTGGGCAGGTGAAAGTTGGTGATCAGCCGATCCACCACCTTGAATTCAAAGCCCGGCGTGATGAAGATCTGTGTGTCACCGCTGGCCTGGCCCGATGCGGCCCAGGATTCGAGTGTGCGCACCGTCGTGGTCCCCACCGCGAGAACTTTGCCACCACGGGCCTTGCACGCAGCAATGGCATGCTGGGTGGACTCAGGCACCTGATACCACTCACTGTGCATGACGTGTTCAGCAATGTTTTCGGTTTTGACGGGTTGAAACGTACCAGCACCGACGTGCAGTGTGACGCTTGCGCGTTGCACGCAACGCGCATCGAGTTCCGCCAGCAAGGCTTCATCAAAATGCAAAGCAGCAGTTGGCGCGGCCACCGCACCAGGGGCTTTCGCGAAGACGGTCTGATAACGCTGCACATCCTCTTCCGAATCTTCGTGTGTGATGTACGGCGGCAAAGGCACATGCCCATGCTTTTCCATGAGTTTGTGAGGTTCGTCACTCAAGCGCAAATGGAACAAATGACCGTTGGCGTCAGGCCAACGCCCCAGCAATAACGCCTCGAAGCCCCCACGAGACCCTCCCGCCATATAGAGTTTCGCCCCCGGTAAGGGTTTCTTGCTGACCTTCATGTGTGCAACCACCTCATGATTGGGCAGAACACGCTCTATCAGCAATTCAAGTTTGCCGCCTGATGCCTTTTCACCATAGATTCTGGCCTTGATCACTTTGGTGTCGTTGAAGACCAACAGGTCACCGGGATTCAGCAACCCCGGTAACTCGCGAAAAATTCTGTCGACCAGTGGGGTCTGTGAGCCATCCAGCAGGCGAGAAGCGCTGCGTTGTGCCGCAGGGTGCTGTGCAATCAGGTTTTCAGGCAGGTCGAAGTCAAAGTCACTGAGGGTAAATCGACGATTGGATGTGTTGCTGCTAGACATGGCTTACGGCTTGACAGGCCCAGGCATTGAACAAGATAGAGTGGTCTACTGCGTAGCACGCATTGAACACCATTTTGAACAGACAAAGAAAAACGCCCCACCGATTGGTGGGGCGTTTTGGGCTGTAGAAGCCTGACGATGTCCTACTTTCACACGGGAATCCGCACTATCATCGGCGCTAAGGCGTTTCACTGTCCTGTTCGGGATGGGAAGGAGTGGTACCACCTTGC
>CAXRGK010000208.1:0-2091 GCA_964230145.1 Burkholderiaceae bacterium
GCCTGGCCGTGCTGCGCCTGCTGGGTCTGAAGGACGACGACGAGCGCGTGAACGCCTGGGGCGGCGCGATCGCGCTGGGCCACCCGTTGGGCGCCAGCGGTGCGCGTCTGGCCACCACCGCCATCAACCGCCTGCACGCCAGCGGCGGGCGCTACGCGTTGTGCACCATGTGCATCGGCGTGGGCCAGGGCATTGCGCTGATCCTCGAGCGCGTCTGAAACTCACCCACAGGAGTCGTGCATGAGTCACCCCGATGTCACTCTCGTTACCGGCGCAAGCGCCGGCATTGGACAGGCCATCGCCCGGGCACTGATTGCTCAGGGCAGGACCGTTGTCAACATTGACCGTGCTGCGCCCGACTGGAGTGATCCGCATCTGGTGTCATTCCAGGCCGACCTGACCGATGCCGCCAGCACCCGCGAAGTCGCCGAAGCGGTCACGCGCCAGTACCCGATCACTGCGCTGGTCAACAACGCCGGTGCCACGCGCCCCGGCACCGTCGACAGTGCCAGCCTGGAAGATCTGGACGCGGTGGTGGGCCTGCACCTGCAGGCTGCGCTGTTGCTGACCCAGGCTGCCTTGCCTTCGCTGCGCGCCTGCGGGCATGGGCGCATCGTCAACATGGCCTCGCGCGCCGCTTTGGGAAAGCCTGAGCGAGTGGTCTATTCGGCCACCAAGGCTGGTCTGATCGGCATGACCCGCACCCTGGCGATGGAGCTGGGCGCGGACGGCATCACCGTCAACGCCGTGGCACCGGGGCCGATCGCCACCGAACTGTTTCGCCGCAGCAACCCCGAGGGCGCGCCGCAGACGCAGCGCATCCTCGACAGCATCCTCGTCAAACGCATGGGCACACCCGAAGACGTGGCCCGCGCCGCGCTGTTTTTCCTCTCGCCCGACAACGGCTTCGTCACCGGACAGGTGCTCTATGTCTGTGGCGGCACCACCCTGGGCGTGGCCCCGGTCTGAAACCCACCGATTCCGATTTTTCTGAAAGGACCCCTCCCATGACAACACGCTCTTCCAGCACCCCCACCCGCCGCGGTTTTGCAGCCCAGCTGCTCGCTGGCGCCAGCCTGGCTGCGGCCGGCCTGTGTATGACCAGCCAGGCCCTGGCCCAGGCGTTCCCTTCCAAGCCCATCACCATCGTGGTGCCCTTCTCGGCAGGTGGCACCACCGACATCCTCGCGCGCATCGTGGGCCAGGCACTGAGCGCCGAGCTGGGCCAACCGGTGGTGGTGGACAACCGTGCCGGCGCAGGCGGCAACATCGGCGCCGCACTGGCCGCCAAGGCCCCGGCCGACGGCCACACCCTGTTCATGGGCACGGTGGGCACACACGCCATCAACGCCAGCCTCTACAAGAAACTGCCTTTTGACCCGATCAAGGACTTCGCACCGCTGAGCCGCGTGGCCAATGTGCCCAATGTGCTGGTGTCGCACCCGTCCAAGCCCTACAAGACGGTGACCGAGCTGATCGCCTATGCCAAGGCCCACCCGGGTCAGGTCAACTACGCCTCCTCGGGCAGCGGCAGCTCCATCCACCTGTCGGGTGAACTGTTCGAAGCCATGACCAAGACCGGCATGGTTCATATCCCCTACAAAGGCAGCGCCCCGGCCGTGAATGACCTGCTGGCCAACCAGGTCGACATCATGTTCGACAACCTGCCCTCGGCCATCTCGCATGTGCGCGCCGGCAAACTGCGCGCCATCGCCGTGACCACCAGCAAGCGCTCCGAACAACTGCCTCAGGTGCCCACCATCGCCGAATCGGGGGTGCCCGGTTACGAAGCCACCTCCTGGTTTGGCCTGTTTGCACCTGCCGCCACACCCGCCCCCGTGGTGGGCAAGCTCAACGCGGCCATCGTCAAAGTGCTGGGCCAGGCCGAAGTGAAGAAGAAGATCGTCGAGCAAGGCGGTGACCCCCACCCGGAAAAGCCCGAGCAATTCGCCGCCTTCATCCAGGCCGAAAGCATCAAGTGGGGCAAGGTCGTGCGCGACTCGGGCGCCAGCCTGGACTGAGCAGGGCGGCCTCTGGATGGCGCCATCGCGTCATCCGGGAAAGGGCTAGCCAAAAGAAAAAGGGGACAGC
>CAXRGK010000209.1:0-10271 GCA_964230145.1 Burkholderiaceae bacterium
GCGTTGCGGATCGGCAGACGCTCGCCGTCGAGCCTGTAGGGCGGTGCAAACACATGGGTGCTGCCCGCCACAGGGTGCGGCAGCTCCTGCAGCAGGCCACCCTGGCGGGTGCGCTCGCTGGTCAGGGCTTCGTGCAGACCCGCCACCTTGCCGCAGGGGATGCCTGCCGCGCTCAGGCGCTGCAGCAGCACGTCGCGGGGGAAGGTGCGAATGAGTTCCGTCATCATGGGCAGCAGCGTGAGCCGGTTTTTGGCACGCTCCACATTGGTGGCGTAGCGCGGGTCCTCCACGATGTCGGGGCGCAGCACCACCTCACGGCAGAACTTGTCGAACTGGCTGTTGTTGCCCACCGCGATGATGAGCGGACCGTCCGCCGCCTCGAACATGCCGTAGGGCACGATCGACGGGTGGGCATTGCCGTAGCGCTTGGGGTCGTGGCCCAGCAGCATGGCGTCCAGGCCGTAATAGCCGGTGACCATGAGGCCGCAGTCGTAGAGCGACATCTCGATGTGCCGGCCATGGCCCGTGCGCTCGCGCCGGAACAGGGCCGCCAGCACCGCCTGGGCGGCGTACATGCCGGTCATCATGTCCACCACCGCCACGCCGAACTTGAGCGGGTCCTGCCCGGCTTCGCCGTTGATGGCCATGAGGCCGGCCTCGCCCTGGATCACCAGGTCGTAGCCGGGGCGTTTGGCTTCGGGCCCGGCACTGTTGTAGCCAGCCACCGAGCAATAGATCAAGTCAGGCCTGATGGCCTTGAGCTGGGTGTAACCCAGGCCCAGCTTGTCGGCGCCACCGGTCTTGAAGTTCTGGATCACCACATCGAACTGCGGCAGCAGGTCGTGGATGAGCTTTTGCCCTTCGGGCGTCTGCAGATCCACCGTGATGGACCGCTTGTTGCGGTTCATGCTGTTGTAGTAGGTGGTTTCGGTCTTGCCGATACGCATGCCCCAGTCGCGGGTATCGTCCCCGCGGCCGGGATGCTCCACCTTGACGACTTCGGCACCAAAATCGGCCAGCACCTGCCCGCACAGCGGGCCGGCGAACACGCGCGACAGGTCCAGGACCCGCACGCCTTCAAGTGGCATGTCCATGGCTTCAGCCCTCTGCACCCAGGGCCATGTAACGGGCCAGGTGGTGGTCTTCGTCGCCCAGCTGGTGGTCGATCATGACCAGGCGCTTGGCATAGTGCGAGAGCGGCAGCTCCCAGGTCATGCCAATGCCGCCGTGCAGCTGGATGCTCTCTTCGGCCACCCGCGTGCCGATGCGGCCGATGGTGAACTTGGCCGCCGACAGCGCGCGTTCGCGGGTGCTGCGGTCGGCATCGAGCGCAGCCGCGGCGTTGATGACGGCCGAGCGCGCCTGCTCCACTTCGAGCAGCAGATCGGCCATGCGGTGCTGCAGGGCCTGGAAGCTGCCGATCGGCTTGCCGAACTGCTTGCGCGTCTGCAGGTACTCGAGCGTGCTCTGCTTGGCCACATCCATGGCACCCACGGCCTCGGCACACAGGGCCAGCACACCGCAGCCCACGGCCAGCTCCAGCGTGGCCAGCCCTTGGCCTTCGGCGCCGAGCAAGGCACCGGCGTCCACAAGCACCTGATCGAGCACCAGCTCGCAGGCACTGCCGCCGTCGATGCGGCTGTAGCTGCGGCGCTGCAGACCCGCCGCATCGCCCGGCACCAGGAAAAGCGAAATGCCGTCGGCACTGTCCACCGCCCCCGAGGTGCGGGCCGACACCAGCAAGAGCTGGGCATGCTGGCCGTGCACCACCACCGCCTTGCGGCCCGAAATCACCCAGCCATCGCCCTGGCGCTCGGCACGGGTGGCCACGCGTTCGAGTTCATAGTGGCCTTCGGGTTCGTCATGCGCCAATGCGGCCACGGTGCGGCCTTCGATCAGTTCGGCCATGCGGGCCTTCTGTGCGTCGTTGCCCGCTGCGGCGATGGCGCGCCCCACCACCAGTGCCCCCAGGAAAGGTTCGGTCACCAGGCCACGGCCCAGGCACTCGAACACCACGGCGATGTCAAATCCGGCACCGCCAAAGCCGCCCACGGCTTCGGGAAACAGGGCGCCGATGGCGCCGAGCTCGGCAAATTGCTGCCAGCGCTCAGGGGCGTAGCCCTGCTCGCCATAAGCGTTGTGATTGCGGAATTCGATGCCGTATTGCTCGGCCACGAAACGGTTGAGGGAATCCGCCAGCATGCGGCGGTCTTCGGTGTGTTCGAAATTCATCGCATGAACCTCACAGTCCCAGGATCATCTTGGAGATGATGTTTTTCTGGATTTCATTGGAGCCGCCGAAGATCGACAGCTTGCGGTAATTGAAATAGTTGGCAGCCGCCGTGGCGGCTTCCTTCGGACCCACGGGCTCATCGGCGTAGCCTTCGTACTGGGCCTCTTCGATGTAGGGCAGCGCATACGGCCCCATGGCGCGGCGGATCAGGGACAGGATTTCCTGGCGGATCTCGGTGCCACGGATCTTGAGCATGGAGCTCTCGGCCCCCGGCACGCCGCCACCGGCCACCGCCGCGATCACGCGCAGGTTGGTGGTCTTCATGTTCTCCAGATCGATCTCGACCTTGGCCATGCGCGTGGCAAACAGCGGGTCCTGGCTCAGAGGCTTGCCGTTGCGGTGCACCTTGCTGGCCACCACCTTGAGCTTTTCGAGCGCAGCCATCGAGAAGCCCACACCGGCAATGCCGGTGCGCTCGTAAGTCAGCAGGTATTTGGCGCAGGTCCAGCCCTTGTTCTCCTCACCCACCAGGTTTTCGACCGGTACTTTCACGTCGGTGAAGAACACTTCGTTGACTTCGCGGTCGCCGTCGAGCGTGCGGATCGGGCGCAGCTCCACGCCGGGGCTCTTCATGTCCACCAGCAGAAAGCTGATGCCTTCCTGCGGCTTGGCTTCGCGGTCGGTGCGCACCAGACAGAAGATCATGTTGGCGTGCTGGCCCTGGGTGGTCCAGGTTTTCTGGCCGTTGACGATGTAATGGTCACCCTGGCGAACCGCTGTGGTCTTGAGCGAGGCCAGATCGGAACCGGCACCGGGCTCCGAATAGCCCTGGCACCACCAGTCCTCACCACTGAGGATGCGCGGCAGCCAGTACCGTTTTTGCGCTTCGTTGCCGTACTTGATGAGCACGGGGCCCAGCATGTTCACACCAAAGGGCACAATGCGCGGCCCACCGGCCAGCGCGCACTCGTGGTCGAAGATGAATTTCTGCACCGGCGTCCAGCCGGGGCCGCCCCATGCCTGGGGCCAGTGGTTGGCGTACCAGCCGCGCTCGTTGAGGATGGCGTGCCACTCATCCTGGTCGGCCTTGGTCAGCCGCTGACCGGCCTTGACCTTGTGGGCGATGCGCTGGGGCAGCTTCTCTTTCAGAAAGGCCTGCACCTCGGCGCGGAAGGCTTCTTCTTCGGGGGTGAAGTTCAGATCCATGTCGTTCCTCAAAAAATTTCAAACAGGCCTGCGGCGCCCATGCCACCGGCAATGCACATGGTCACCACGGCGTACCTGGCCTTGCGGCGGCGGCCTTCGAGCAGCACATGGCCTGCCAGGCGTGCGCCGGTCATGCCAAAGGGATGGCCCACGGAAATGGCGCCACCGTTCACGTTCAGGCGCTCATCGGGAATGCCGAGCTTTTGCTGGCAGTAGATGGACTGCGAAGCGAAAGCTTCGTTGAGTTCCCACAGGTCGATGTCGTCGACTTGGAGGCCATGGCGCTGCAGCAGCTTGGGCACGGCAAACACCGGTCCAATGCCCATTTCGTCGGGCTCGCAACCGGCCACGGCCATGCCACGGAAGGCGCCGAGCGGATTCAGGCCCAGACGCGAAGCCTCACCGGCCTCCATCAGCACACAGGCCGAAGCGCCGTCCGACAGCTGCGAAGCATTGCCGGCGGTGATGAACTGGTCCGGACCCTTGACCGGTTGCAGCTTGGCCAGCGATTCATAGGTGGTGCCGGGCCGGTTGCAGTTGTCGGCACTGACGGTGACCTCGCGCTGGCTCACCACGCCGGTTTCCTTGTCGGTCACGGCCATCACCGTGGTGCAGGGCACGATCTCGTCGGCAAATCGGCCGGCCGCCTGGGCTTCGGCCGTCTTGCGCTGGCTCTCCACCGAGAAACGGTCCTGCGCTTCGCGGCTGATGCCGTAGCGGCGGGCCACGATGTCGGCGGTGTCGATCATGGCCATGTAGAGCTCGGGCTTGCGCTCCAGGATCCAGGGGTCCATGCCCGAGTTGCCATCGTCGCGCGAGCGGATGCCCGAGATGCTTTCGACACCGCCGGCAATCATGGCGGGCGCACCGTCGAGCACGATGCGGCCCGCGGCCATGGCAATGGCCTGCAGGCCGGAGGCGCAAAAGCGGTTGATGGTGGTGCCGGCGATCGACAGCGGCAGCTCGCTGCGGATGATGGCCTGGCGCGCGACGTTGCGGCCGGTGATGCCTTCGGGGTAACCGCAGCCGAGGATGGCGTCCTCGATCAGGGCCGGGTCGATGCCGGCGCGCTGCACTGCCGCCTTGACGGCAAACGAGGCCAGCGTGGGCCCGGGGGTGATGTTGAACTCACCCCGATGCGATTTGGCCAGGGGGGTACGGGCGGTCGAAACGATGACGGCTTCACGCATGGCGTGTCCTTTCCTTGAAAACTGAAAACGGGTGGGTCAGAGGTGACTCAAAGGCGGTTCAGGCTGTCGAAGTTCTTGCCTTCGGCCACCAGGCGTTCGAGCAGTGGCGAGGGCTTCCAGAACAGCGGGTCTTCCTTGGCGAACTCGCGGATGTCGTCGAGCACTTTGTCCAGCCCCACCATGTCGGCGTATTTCATCGGCCCGCCGCGGTGGCGCGGGAAGCCGTAGCCGTACAGAAAAGTCACGTCCACATCGAGCGGGCGAAGCGCAATGCCTTGCGCCACCACGTTGGCGCCTTCATTGACCATGGCGGCCATGTAGCGGCGCATGATCTCCTCGGGCGTGAACGTGCGTGGGGTGATGCCGGCGCGCTGGCGCTCGGCGTCGATGATGGCCAGCACTTCGGGATCGGGCTGGCCCACGCGCTCGCCCTGCGGGTACAGGTAGTAACCGCGGCCGGTCTTCTGGCCGAACCAGCCGCGCTCGCAGATGCGGTCGGCGATCTGCACATAACGGGCTTTCGGATCGCGGGTGGCGGCACGGCGCTTGCGCGTGGCCCAGCCGATGTCGCCACCGGCCAGGTCCGACACCTGGAAGGGGCCCATGGGGTAACCGAAGTCCCGCACCGCCGCATCGATCTCGTAGGGCGAAGCGCCGTCCTCCATCATGTGGTCCGCCGCGGCCCGGTAGACGGCCAGGATGCGGTTGCCGATGAAGCCATCGCACACGCCGGCGCGCACCGCCACTTTCTTGAGCTTCCTGGCCAGTTCGAAGGCGGTGGCCACCACGTCGGCGCTCACCTTGGCGGGCACGACGATTTCCAGCAGCTTCATGATGTTGGCTGGCGAGAAGAAGTGCAGGCCGATCACGTCCTGCGGTCGCGAAGTGCTCGCCGCGATGGCATCGATGTCCAGGTAAGACGTGTTGGTGGCCAGCACCGCGCCAGGCTTGCAGACCCGGTCCAGCTCGGCAAACACCGCCTGCTTGACGGCCAGGTCTTCAAACACGGCCTCGATCACCAGGTCCACCGAGGCCAGTGATTCGTATTGGGTGCTGCCGGTGTAACGGGCCATCACGGCCGCCTTGGCCTCGGGCGTCATGCGGCCCTTGGCCACCAGGCCGTCGTACACCTTTTCCACATTGGCGCGGCCGCGCGCGATCGACGCCTCGTCGCGCTCCACCATGGTCACGCTCAGGCCGGCGTCGAGCACCGACACCGCAATGCCCGCGCCCATGGTGCCGCCGCCCACCACGCCCACCGATGCGATGGCGCGCGGTTTGGCGGCTTGAGCTTCGGGCACTTTGACGACTTCGCGCTCGGCAAAGAAAGCATGGATCAGACCGGCGCGCTGCGGGCTGTCGATGCACTGCAAAAACAACTGGCGCTCGAATTTCAGGGCTTCGTCAAACGGCAGGTCCAGACCGGCCTGCACCGCCTCGATCACCTTGAGCGGGGAGAACAGGCCGCGTGACTTTTTGGCGGTCTCGCTGCGCAGGGCTTCCAGCGTGGCCAGCGATTCGGCCTTGTCGCGGAACAGCGTGTCCAGATCACGGGTGCGACGCACGCCAACGCCAGCAGACAGCAGCTCCTTGACGTAAGCCAGACCGGCCGCGCGGACATCGCTGCCTTCGGCCAGGCGGTCAATGAGGCCGACGCCCAGCGCTTCCTTGGCACCCATGTGGCGGCCGCTGAGCATCAGCTCCACCGCGGGGCGCAGGCCCATCAGGCGAGGGGCGCGCTGCGTGCCGCCCGAACCCGGCAGCAGACCGAGCTGCACTTCGGGCAAACCCAGGCGGGCATCGCCCAGCGCCAGCCGGTAGTGGGCAGACATGGCGATTTCCAGCCCTCCGCCCAGGGCCGGGCCGTGGATGGCGGCAATGACGGGCTTGGTGCAGGCTTCGATGCCGTTGCACACCTCGGGCAGGCTCGGCGGCAGCGGCGGTTTGCCAAATTCGCGGATGTCCGCACCGGCGATGAAGGCGCGGCCCGCGCCCACGATCAGTACGGCGCGCACCTGGGCATCGGCCTGTGCCTGCTGCACGGCATCCCGCAGACCCCGGCGCACGTCCACATTGAGGGCGTTGACCGGGGGGTGGTCGATGGTGACCACCAGGATGTCACCCTCGTGCTGGGTGCGGACGGCGGCGGTACCGGGAACGGAAGAAGGGCTCACACGAATCTCCAAAATCAATCAGGCCGAAGCCATTGGCTGGCCGGAATTCTCTTTTGGAAAGATTGGATTGACAATCACATCATCAGTTGACAGAGTGTCAAATAAAATTGACGCATGAGTCTCGATCTTCCCTATTTGACCCTGCTGGTGGACATCATCGACGCCGGCAACCTCAGCCAGGCGGCGCGCAAGCTGAAGATGACGCGCGCCAACGTCAGCTACCACCTCAGCCAGCTGGAAAAATCCGTGGGCGTGCAGCTGGTGCGACGCACCACCCGCCGCGTGGAGCCCACCGAAGTGGGTTGGCGCCTCTATGAACACGGGCGCTCGATCCGCAACGAGATCGTGGCCGCGCAGGAAACCATCAGCAACCTGGGCCAGGGCCTGCAAGGGCGAGTGGGCTTGAGCGTGCCCAGCGGCTACGGACAGATGGTGATGTCGGACTGGCTGGTCGAATTCAAGCGCCTGTACCCGGGCATCGTGCTGGATGTGGTGTTTGAGAACCGGATCGACAACCTGCGTGATGAGGTGGACATTGCGATCCGCATCCTGCCCGAGCCGCCGCCACAAATGGTCGCGCGCGAGTTCGGCACCGTGCGTTACCTGGCCTGCGCCTCGCAGGCCTACGTGGCAGCACATGGCCTGCCCACCGAACTGGCCCAGCTGCGCACCCAGCCGCTGATCACCGCCAACGTGGTGGGGCGGCACCTGTCACTGCGCGGCTACCGGCAAGGCGAGCGCGAGGAGATCATGCTGGCCCCCACCCTGATTTCGGACCACTACCCGTTCCTGCGTCAAGGCATCCTGGCTGGCCTGGGCATCGGGCTGGTGCCTGACTATGTGGTGGAGGACGTGATCGCCAATGGAGAGGTGCTGACCGCGCTCAACGACTACCGCCTGAGCATCTTCGGCACCAACATGTACCTGCTGTACCTGCCCAACCGGCACCAGACCCGGGCGGTACGCACCTGCATCGACTTCCTGATGGACAAGGCCCGCTCGGTCGAGAATTGAACATCGCGGCCACAGAAAACGGATCGGTTCGGCTGATCACAAGGAGCTTGTTTTTACCCGAGCCGCATCAAGCACCCATTGGCCGCGTTTACCGTCGCTCAATCGGCATCGACGGAAGGCAACTTCCAGTCAAGCCAAAGCGTGAGCAGCCTCATTCCGGTGGTGACCAATATGCATGCCGCCACGGCTATCCATTCGGAAGCGCCGAACCACGTCAATGCGGCGTACACAACACCCCCGACTAACGCACACACAGCGTATGGGCGATGATCACGAAAGAGACTGGGAATCTCGTTGCAAACCAAGTCGCGGAGCACGCCGCCAAAAGTCCCTGTGATGACCCCCATCATGATGGCCACCGCTGGTGGTTGACCCAAGGTCCAGGATAAATGCAGCCCAGTGGTACAAAACAAACCCAGTCCCAAGGCGTCAGGAACAGCAAGCAGTTTCTCGCTGCTTTCCAGGTCATGGCGTTTGAGAAAGGTGGCGCATGCCAGGCACAGCAGCAACACCCCCAGCAAAACCACTTGGTGCTCAGCCCAGAAAAAGGGACGGCGATCGATCAGCACATCGCGCAACGTGCCGCCGCCAAAGGCGGCAAGAAACCCGCAAACGCAGATGCCAACGACATCCATGCGTTTGCGCATGGCCGCCAGCACGCCCGAGACAGCGAAAGCAGCGGTTCCCAGGAGCTCCAAGCCCACAAGCGTATGCTGACGAAGTGTCTCGATGGCGATCACAAAGAAGTCCTGGACATTGGATATGACAAAGAAAGTGACATCTGGGCTGGTGCCGGTTCTCTAGACAACGACCCCGAGCTCACCCGCCACAAGTTTCTGGCATCAGCCAGTGATGCCACACTTTTTTCCCACCAAGAAACGAAAAAGCCACCCTGAGGTGGCTGATTCGTTGATTTATGTGGTGGGTGATACATGGATCGAACATGTGACCCCTGCCGTGTGAAGGCAGTGCTCTACCGCTGAGCTAATCACCCGTCACTGTTGTGCAGCGAAGACCGCCATTATGCCACAGTTTTTCAGGCAGTCGCCGCGGCACCCAGATTTCGCCAGACGGTCTTGCCGCCGCTGGCCTTGTCCAGCTGGCCGAGCACATCTTCATGGGCCGCCAGCTCCTGTTCATTGGCCGCCAGTACAGGCAACTGAAAACCGCTCAGCTCCACCTTCGCAGACGCCTGACCGGCCACGGACGCTTCTACCGACTCCATGATCAGCGCCTCCTGGCCACGCGTCATGTTGATGTAGACATCGGCCAGCAATTCGGCGTCGAGCAAGGCGCCGTGCAGCGTGCGGCCGGAGTTGTCGACTTCCAGGCGGTCGCACAGGGCATCGAGGCTGTTGCGCTTGCCGGGGAACATCTCCTTGGCCATGGCCAGAGAGTCGATCACACCGTTCACAAATGTTTTGAACGGCGGTTTGCCCAGCAGTTCCAATTCCTTGTTGAGGAAGCCCAGGTCAAAGGGTGCGTTGTGGATGATGACTTCAGCATCCTGCATGTATTCCAGGATTTCATCGACCAGTTCGGCAAAGCGGGGCTTGTCCTTGAGGAATTCGTTGCTGATGCCATGCACCCGCAACGCGTCTTCGTGGCTGTCCCGGTCGGGGTTGAAATAGAAGTGCAGGTTGTTGCCGGTCAGCTTGCGGTTGACCAGCTCCACACAACCGAGTTCGATGATGCGGTCGCCGGTCTCGGGTGACAGTCCGGTGGTTTCTGTATCCAGGACGATCTGGCGCATGGTCAGTGGTTTTCCTTGGCGTGGTTGATGGTGTATTTGGGAATTTCCACCACCAGATTGTCGCGCCCCACGATGGCCTGACAGCTCAGGCGCGAGTCAGGCTCCAGGCCCCAGGCTCGGTCGAGCAGGTCTTCCTCGGTTTCTTCCATCTCGTTGAGGCTGCGAAAGCCTTCGCGCACGATCACATGACAGGTCGTGCAGGCACAGCTCATGTCGCAGGCATGCTCGATGTGGATGTGGTTCTCCAGCAGGGCTTCGCAGATGCTGGTGCCCGCGGCAGCGGTGATCTCGGCGCCCTGGGGACAGAGTTCGGCGTGGGGAAGGATCTTGATGACCGGCATGGTGTGCGAGTGTTCAAACGTTCTGGATGCTTTGCCCGGCCAGGGCCTTCTGGATGCTCTGGTTCATGCGCTCGGCGGCAAAGGCCTCGGTGCCCTTGGCCAGCGCGTCGGTGGCGGCCTCTAGTGCGGCGGCCTCGGTGGCGCTGTCGATGGCGCTTTGCAGCTGGGCCATCAGCGCGTCAATGCGCTGGCGCTCGTCTTGCGCCAACAGCTGGCCGTCGGCGGCCAGGGCGCTGCGCGTGGCCAGCAGCATGCGGTCGGCGTCCACACGGGCTTCAACCAAGGCGCGCGCCTGCATGTCCTCTTGCGCGGTGGCGAAGCTGTCTTGCAGCATGGTGGCAATTTGATAGATCGGAAGAG
>CAXRGK010000210.1:0-3464 GCA_964230145.1 Burkholderiaceae bacterium
GAGCGCGCCCCTGCGCGCGAAACCATCGGCCGCAGGGGCGGCCTCCTACAGAAGACACACGAATCAAGGAATCAACATGACCGCACTCGTCATTGCCGAACACGACAACGCCGCCATCAAGGGCGCGACCCTCAACACCGTGACCGCTGCCGCTGCCTGTGGTGGCGAGGTGCATGTGCTGGTGGCTGGCCACAACGCCGGCGCTGCTGCACAAGCCGCTGCCCAGATCGCGGGCGTGTCCAAAGTCATCCACGCCGATAGCGAAGCGCTGGCCCATGGCCTGGCCGAGAACGTGGCCGCACAAGTCCTGGCCATCGCTTCCAACTACAGCCACATCCTGTTCCCGGCCACGGCTGGCGGCAAGAACGTGGCCCCGCGCGTAGCCGCCAAGCTGGACGTCGCCCAGATCAGCGACATCACCAAGGTCGACAGCCCCGACACCTTCGAGCGCCCGATCTACGCCGGCAACGCGATTGCCACGGTGCAGAGCACGGACAAGGTCAAGGTCATCACCGTGCGCACCACGGGCTTTGACGCTGCGGCGTCCACCGGCGGCAATGCCACCGTCGAAAGCGCCGCCGCCCAGGCCGACAGCGGCAAGAGCCGCTACGTGGGCAGCGAGATCGCCAAGAGCGACCGCCCCGAGCTGACGGCGGCCAAGATCATCGTCTCCGGTGGCCGCGCCCTGGGCAGCAGCGAGAAGTTCAACGAAGTGATGACGCCGCTGGCCGACAAGCTGGGCGCTGCCATCGGTGCCAGCCGCGCTGCGGTGGATGCGGGCTACGCGCCCAACGACCTGCAGGTCGGCCAGACGGGCAAGATCGTGGCGCCGCAGCTGTATATCGCAGCGGGCATCTCGGGCGCCATCCAGCACCTGGCGGGCATGAAGGACTCCAAGGTGATCGTGGCGATCAACAAGGACCCCGAAGCGCCGATCTTCTCCGTGGCCGACTTCGGCCTCGAAGCCGATCTGTTTGCTGCCGTGCCTGAACTGACCAACGCACTGTGATCTTTTAAAGACCGCAAAAAAGGCCTCTGACGGAGGCCTTTTTTGCACCCGAACCTTCCCTTACCGGAGACTTTCATGAGCTACACCGCACCCCTCAAGGACATGCTGTTCAACATCGAGCATCTGGCGCGTATTGACCAGATCGCGCAGATTCCCGGCTTCGAAGACGCCGGCCTCGAAACCGCCCAGGCGGTGCTCGAAGAGTGCGCCAGGCTCAACGCCGAAGTCATCGCCCCCCTCAACTGGGAGGGTGACAAGAATCCGTCCTGGCACCACGATGGCAACCAGGTCACGACCACGCCGGGCTTCAAAGAGGCCTACAAGCAGTTCACCGAAGGTGGCTGGCAGAGCCTGCAGCACCCGGCCGACTACGGCGGCCAGGGCCTGCCCAAGACCATTGGTGCGGCCTGCGGCGAGATGCTGAACTCGGCCAACATGAGCTTCGCGCTGTGCCCCATGCTGACCGATGGCGCCATCGAAGCCCTGCTGACTGCCGGTTCCGATGACATGAAGGCCAAGTACCTGGAGAAGCTGATCTCCGGCGAATGGACCGGTACCATGAACCTGACCGAGCCGCAGGCCGGCTCCGATCTGGCGGCTGTGCGCACCCGCGCCGAGCCCCAGCCCGACGGCACCTACAAGGTGTTCGGCACCAAGATCTACATCACCTACGGTGAGCACGACATGGCCGAGAACATCATCCATCTGGTGCTTGCCCGTGTGCAGGGCGCACCCGAAGGCGTCAAAGGCATCAGCCTGTTCGTGGTGCCCAAGTTCATGGTCAATGACGATGGCTCGCTGGGCGATCGCAACGATGTGCATTGCGTCTCCATCGAACACAAGATGGGCATCAAGGCCAGCCCCACCGCCGTGTTGCAGTACGGTGACCATGGTGGCGCCATCGGCTATCTGGTCGGCGAGGAAAACCGTGGCCTCGAATACATGTTCATCATGATGAACGCTGCCCGTTACGCCGTGGGCGTGCAGGGCATTTCGATCGCCGAGCGCGCTTACCAGAAGGCCGTGCAGTACGCGCGTGACCGTGTGCAGAGCCGCCCGGTCGATGGCAGCCTGCCCAAGGCCGGTCCGATCATTCACCATCCGGACGTGCGCCGCATGCTCATGACCATGCGTGCCTACACCGAAGGCTGCCGCGCCATGGCCACCGTGGCCGCTGCTGCCTATGACGCGGCCCACAACCATCCCGATGCCGAAGTGCGCAAGGACAACCAGGCCTTCTACGAATTCCTCGTGCCGCTGGTCAAGGGCTACAGCACCGAGATGAGCATCGACGTGGCCAGCCTTGGCGTGCAGATCCATGGCGGCATGGGTTTCATCGAGGAAACCGGCTGCGCGCAGTACTACCGCGATGCCAAGATCCTGACCATCTACGAAGGCACCACCGCCATCCAGGCCAACGACCTGGTGGGCCGCAAGACCGCCCGCGATGGCGGTGCCGGCGCCAAGAGCATCGCCGCCCAGATTGCCAAGACCGAAGCCGAGCTGCTGGCTTCTTCGAACGCCGATGCGCAGGCCATGGGCAAACGCCTGAAGGCCGCGCGTGAAGCCTTCATCGACGTGGTGGACTTCATCGCTGCCAACACCCGCAGCAATCCTAATGCGGCCTTCTCGGGCAGCGTGCCCTACCTGATGCTTGCAGGCAATCTGGTGGCCGGCTGGCAGATGGGTCGTGCCCTGCTGGTGGCGCTGATGCCCGAAGCCCAGGCGCAGGATGCCGCCTTCATGGCCGCCAAGGTCACCACCGCACGCTTCTACGCCGACCACATCCTGTCCAAGGTGCCTGGCATCCGTGACGGCATCGTCGAAGGCGCAGGCAGTGTGACGGCGTTGCCGCTCGAAGCCTTCTGATCGCTGCGCCCCTGCGGATGAAGACCTTCGCGCGCGGGGGCGCGCTCCTGCAAAGGAGCATCGTTTTTCGCAGGAGGTCGCCCCCGCGGCCGAATCAGACCACTTGTCGCTCTTTCGACTGACGCAGGTCAGCGTGTCGCCCACAATGCCTGCCACAAAACAGGAGACCCCATGTCCAAACTGCCCCCGGTACTGGCTGCTCAGAATTTTCCGGTGATTGCTTCACCGCTGTTCATCATCAGCAACCCCAAGCTGGTGATCGAGCAGTGCAAGGCCGGTGTGATCGGCTCCATGCCTGCGCTCAACGCCCGTCCTGCCTCGCAGCTCGACGAGTGGCTGGCCGAGATCACCGAGACGCTGGCGGCCCACAACAAGGCGAACCCGGACAACCCCGCCGCACCCTTTGCCATCAACCAGATCGTCCACAAGAGCAATGACCGGCTCGAACACGACATGCAGCTGTGTGTAAAGTACAAGGTGCCCGTCATCATCACCAGCCTGGGCGCGCGCGAGGAAATCAACCAGGCCGCGCACAGCTACGGCGGCGTGGTCCTGCACGACATCATCAACAACACCTTTGCGCACA
>CAXRGK010000211.1:0-3689 GCA_964230145.1 Burkholderiaceae bacterium
ACGGCATCCCGCAGGCGATCAAGGACACCGGTCATGCACTGGGCTTTCCGAGCACCATGGGCAGCCGTGTGCTGGAAAAGCAGATGCCGCGCGCCGACAGCATCATGACCGCTCGCATGAAGGCGGCTGGCTGCATCGTCATCGGCAAAACCAACATGCCCGAACTGGGCTTGGGTTCGCACACCTTCAACGACCTGTTCGGTCCCACCCCTAACGCCTGGGACACGGCGGTCAGCGCAGGCGGCTCCAGCGGCGGTGCAGCGGTGGCCTTGGCCCAGCGCATGCTGCCAGTGGCCGATGGCTCGGACTTCATGGGCAGCCTGCGCAATCCAGCCGGCTGGAACCACATTTTTGGCATGCGCCCCTCACAGGGCCGCGTCCCTTACGGTCCGGGGGTTGACGTCTGGGTGGACCAGCTCGGGACCGAAGGGCCTATGGCACGCTGTGTGCGTGATCTGGCCCGGCTACTGGCGACACAGTCGGGGCATGACCCACGCCAGCCCCTGTCGATCAACGGTGTACTCGATGTTTCCACCATCCCTTACACGCCCGAAGCACTCAAGGGCCTGCGCGTCGGTTGGCTGGGTGATCTGGAGGGTCATCTGGCCCTGGAGGACGGCATTCTGGGCGTCTGCGAGGACGCGCTGCGCGCCATGCAAAACGCGGGCGCTGTGGTTGAAGCCACGAAGCTGGGTTACGACAGGCAAGCCTTGTGGGACTGCTGGCTGGTCTGGCGCCGAGCACTGGTGGGTCCCAAAGTGGCCGCCTTGCTGCCATTGCCCAACGCGGCCGCGCTGCTCAAGCCCGAAGCGATGTGGGAATACGAGAACTCCCTCAAGCTTTCGTACATGGATTTCCAGCGGGCCAGCCAGCGGCGCAGCAGTTTCTACCACCACCTGCTCAAGGTGTTCGAGAAAGTCGACGTACTGGCCCTGCCGGTGGCGCAGGTCTGGCCCTTCCCCATCGAAGAGCGCTGGCCACAGCGGATTGGTGACCGGCCCATGGACACTTACCACCGCTGGATGGAATGCACCATCTACGCCACACTGGCTGGCTTGCCCGCCGTCAGCCTGCCAGCGGGTTTTCACCCAAAGAAGCCCTGGCCGATGGGCATACAGCTGATCGGCAAACCACAGGGTGATGTGGAACTGCTGCAGGTAGCCGCCGGCTACGAAGCGGTGCGCTGGGACTGGTTACAGCGTCGTCCAGACTGACCCGGGCTTACGTCTGTCTGCGGCCGCACCACAGCCACAGCAACGCGCCCCCCGCGATCATGGGCACACACAGCCACTGGCCCATGCTCATGCCCAGACTCAACAGGCCCAGGTGCGCATCAGGCTCACGGAAAAACTCGGCCACAAAGCGGAATAAGCCGTAGCCCAGCAGGAAGACCGCCCCCACCTGCCCCTGCTGACGTGGCTTGCGGGCATAGAGCCACAGCAGCATGAACAGCAGCAGGCCTTCCATCAGGAACTGGTAAATCTGGGAAGGGTGGCGGGGCAGATCTCCGGCCCCACGGAACACCATGCCCCACGGCAAGGACGGATCAGCCACCCGCCCCCACAACTCGCCGTTGATGAAATTGCCCAAACGACCCGCCGCCAGCCCGGTCGGCACGCACGGTGCCACAAAGTCCATGACCTGCAGAAATGGCCGCCGGCGCGAATGTGCAAACCAGACCATGGCCGCAATCACCCCCAGCATGCCCCCGTGAAAACTCATGCCTCCCTGCCAGACAGCAAAAACCTCCAGTGGGTGGGCCAGGTAATAGGCCGGTTTGTAGAACAGGCAATAGCCGATGCGTCCGCCCAGCACCACCCCCAGCACCCCCAGGAACAGGATGTCCTCGATGTCCTTGCGTGTCCATTGCGGCAGCCTGGCAAACGGCAGGTGAGCCAGCCGGCGCGTGCCCAGAAAGTAAAAAAGGCCGAACGCGGCCAGATAGGTCAAGCCATACCAGTGGATGGCCAAGGGTCCCAGTTGCAGGGCGACGGGGTCAATCACAGGTTGTTGCAGCATGACCCGGATTGTGCCCGCAGATGGAGCCCGCCTTGTGGCAGGCCCATCCGGACAGGTCACAAAGCTCAGTTGGGCAACTTGGACAGGTCACGCACGGCGCCCTTGTCGGCCGATGTGGCCAACAGGGCGTATGCACGCAGCGCAGCCGACACCTTGCGGGTACGCGGCTTGGCCGGCTTCCATCCCAGCTTGTCCTGCTCGGCGCGGCGCTTGGCCAGTTCCTCGTCGCTCACCAGAACGTTGATGGTGCGATTCGGAATGTCGATGCGGATGCGGTCACCATTGCGCACCAGACCAATGTTGCCGCCAGCGGCCGCCTCGGGTGAGCAGTGCCCGATGGACAAACCCGAAGTGCCACCAGAAAAGCGGCCATCGGTCAGCAGCGCACAGGCCTTGCCCAGCCCCTTGGACTTGATGTAGCTGGTGGGGTAGAGCATTTCCTGCATGCCCGGGCCGCCTTTGGGGCCTTCGTAGCGCACCACCACAATGTCGCCCGCCTTGACCTTGTCGCCCAGGATGTTCTCCACCGCTTCATCCTGGCTCTCGACCACATGGGCTGGGCCTTCGAAGACCAGCAGGCTGTCATCAACGCCCGCGGTCTTGACCACGCAGCCGTCCAAAGCAATGTTGCCACGCAGTACCGCCAGACCGCCTTCCTTGCTGAAAGCGCTGTCGTAGGAACGGATGCAGCCCTCCTTGCGATCGGTGTCCAGGCTGGGCCAGCGGGTGGCTTGGCTGAAGGCCACCTGGGTCGGAATACCGGCAGGTCCGGCCATGTAGAAGGTTTTGACGGCTTCGCTCGGGTTGCGGGCAATGTCCCATTGGTCCAGCGCGTCCTTCATGGTTTTGGCATGCACTGTGGGCACATCGGTGTGCAGCTTGCCGGCACGGTCCAGTTCACCCAGGATGGCCATGATGCCACCGGCACGGTGCACATCTTCGATGTGGTACTTGTTGGTGTTGGGCGCCACTTTGCACAGCTGCGGAATCACGCGCGACATGCGGTCGATGTCGGCCATGGTGAATTCGATTTCGGCTTCCTGGGCGATGGCCAGCAAGTGCAGGATGGTGTTGGTCGAGCCGCCCATGGCGATGTCCAGTGCGATCGCATTCTCGAAGCCCTTGAAGCCCACGGCACGCGGCAAAATGGAGACTTCGTCTTGCTCATAGTAGCGCTTGGCCAACTCCACGATCTTGCGGCCGGCCTGCTTGAACAGCTGCTCGCGGTCGGCGTGCGTGGCCACCACGGTACCGTTGCCCGGCAAGGCCAGGCCCAGCGCCTCGGCCAGGCAGTTCATCGAGTTGGCGGTGAACATGCCCGAGCAGGAACCGCAGGTCGGACAGGCCGAGCGTTCGATCTCGGCCAGGTCGGCCTCCGACACCTTGTCATCGGCGGCCATCACCATGGCGTCGATCAGGTCGAGTTTCTTGATCTCGATGGTTTTGGTCTCAGGATTGGCCAAGCGCACGCGGCCAGCTTCCATCGGGCCGCCGGAGACGAATATCACAGGAATGTTCAGGCGCATCGCGGCCATCAGCATGCCGGGCGTGATCTTGTCGCAGTTGGAAATGCACACCAGCGCGTCGGCGCAGTGGGCGTTGACCATGTATTCGACCGAGTCGGCAATCACATCGCGGCTGGGCAGCGAATACAGCATGCCGTCATGGCC
>CAXRGK010000212.1:0-4874 GCA_964230145.1 Burkholderiaceae bacterium
GGCTGAGCACCTGCTCGGCCGGGCGCGCCACCATGTTCTGCACCGTCTGGCTGCTGGCCCCCGGAAATGGGATCAGCACGTTGGCCATGGTCACATTGATCTGCGGCTCTTCCTCGCGCGGCGTCACCAGCACGGCAAACAGGCCCAGCAGCAAGGCCACCAGCGCCAGCAACGGCGTGATCGCGTTGCCCTGAAAGGCCGCGGCCAAGCGGCCGGAGACACCCATCTTTTCTTCAGCAGAACCAGACATGGAGGGCCTCACTTCGTGGGTTGGGCGCCAGCCAGACCGGCCTGGATCGCGTTGACGGCCACGGCATCACCCGCCTTGAGACCGGCGAGCACTTCCACAGTGTCTCCATGCTGGGCACCCAGGCGCACCGCCTTGAGCACAAAGCCCTTGTCGCCCGCCACATACACGCCCGTCAGCTCCCCCCGACGCAGCACGGCAGCCTGCGGCACCACCATGCGCTGGGCCGTGTCGCCCACAAATCGCACACGGGCCTGTTGGCCCGGCATCATCTGTGCGGCCGCTTGTACAGGCACGTCCATCTTCCAGGTCAGGGTCTGGCTCACCGGGTCGGCGGCCGTCACGCCCTGCTGCGCGGCCGGCTGCACCCAGGCATCGCCCACCTGCAGCTCTATGCGCTTGGCGCTGCGCGCCTGGGCGCCCATGGACGCCGGCACCTGCACCACCACACGCAAAGGCTGTGGCGCATACACCGTGGCGACCGGCTTGCCGGGCACGGCCAGGTCACCCGCCTGGGCCAGTGTTTCGAGCACGTAACCGTCAAACGGTGCGGTGACCTGCGTGAACGACTGCGCCAGACGCGCCTGCTGCGCACCCGCACCGGCACCCGCGCGGCCAGCCTGGGCCGCTTTGAATTGGGACTCGGCCACATCCAGCGCAGCCTGGCTCACAAAACCCTGCTGGCGCAGATCGCGCGTGCGCTGCACATGGGCCTGGGCATTGGCCAGCTCCGCTTCGGCCTGCGCCACCTGGGCCTGGCTGCGGGCCACGCCGCTCTGGGTGTCGCGGTCATCGATGGTGGCCAGCACCTGGCCAGCACGCACCTTGTCACCCACCTTCACCAGCAAACTCGAAACACGGCCCGTGGCCTGGGCGGAGACAGTGGCCTGGCGTACCGCTTCGACCACACCGTCGAGCTCATAACCGGTGCTCACAGCCTGCGCCCCCAGGGTCAGCACAGGCACCTGCGGGCCAGCCCAAGCTGCCACAGCAGAGAGCGTCAAGCTGGAAACCAACAACAGACGGGGGAATGCACGCATGAATTTCTCCTTGCCGAGAATTCTATCAAATACCCCATGGGGTATCAAATGGCCTACAAAAAAGCCCGCCTATCGTGAGCCGGCGGGCTGGATTTTCCGGTTCGTCAACGCTCAGAACGGGATGTCGTCATCCATATCGTCAAAACCGCTGGCAGCGGCAGGACGGGATGCCGCGGGTGACGGCGCAGCCGCCGGTCGCTGAGCCGGGGCTGCCGGGCGGCTGTAACCGCCCCCGCCGCCGCCCTCACCGCCCATGCCCTGGCGCGAACCCAGCATCTGCATGGTGTCGGCACGGATGTCGGTGGCGTACTTTTCGACACCGTTCTTGTCGGTGTACTTGCGGGTGCGCAGGCTGCCTTCCACATAAACCTGGCTGCCCTTCTTGAGGTATTGGCCGGCGATTTCAGCGAGCTTGCCGAAGAAGCTGATGCTGTGCCACTCGGTGGCTTCGCGCATTTCGCCAGACTGCTTGTCCTTGTAGCGGTCGGTGGTGGCCACTCGGATGCTGGTCACAGCGTCGCCAGACGGGAGGTAGCGGGTTTCGGGATCGGCGCCCAGGTTGCCGACGATGATGACTTTGTTGACGGATGCCATGTGGCCTATCTCCTTGAATGCCCGATTATGCGGTCTTTACCGCCCCTTGCCGACCCGGCGCCTGCATGGGCAACGCCACCAGCCACCACAGCAGCATGGCGGCTGTACAACAGAGGAACAACATGGGGCTGCCCCAGGACTTGACCAGGCTGCCGCCCAGCCAGCCGCCCACAAAAAAGCCCAGCGACTGCAGCGTGTTGTACACCCCCATCGCGGTACCGCGCACCTGCATGGGGGCCAGACGAGAGACGAGGCTGGGCTGGGTGGCTTCGAGCACGTTGAAACCGCAGAAGAATGCGAACAGCAAACCGCCCAGCGGCCACAGGCGCGGCGTACCTGAAGACACAGCCAGCAGGCCCACTTCGACCCATGCGATCAGCAGGATGGCCGTCAGAAACACTTTTTTGAGGTGGCCACGCCGCTCCAGAGCAAACATGCCGCCCATCAACACAAACGAACCCAGCACCGCCGGCAGGTAAACCTGCCAGTGCGCATCTTTGGGCAAGCCAGCCTGCACCAGGAGAGCAGGCACGGCCACCCACATGGCCAGCTGCACCGCGTGCAACACAAAAACACCCAGGTTCATGCGCATCAGCCCGGCGTGGCGCAACACATCCGCCAGGCGACCGCGTCGTGCCCCCTGCTGCATCGCGGGCGCAGGCGGCGCCCCCCAGACCACGACCGCCACGCCCAGCAAGGCCAGCGCGCCAGTGATGACGAACAGCCCGGTCAACCCGACCGCCGCGGCCAGCAGGGGCGCCAGCACAAGGGACAGCGCAAACATCAGGCCGATGCTGGCCCCCACCAGAGCCATGGCCTTGGTGCGGACCTCGTCGCGGGTCAGATCGGCCAGCAGGGCAGTCACAGCCGCCGACACCGCGCCCGCGCCCTGCAGGCTGCGGCCGATCAGCAGGCCATGCAGGTCGGTGGCAGCGGCCGCCCAGAAACTGCCAGCCGCAAAAATCAGCAAACCGAGCACGATGACGCGCTTGCGTCCGAATCGGTCCGACGCCATGCCAAAGGGCAGCTGCAACAGGCCCTGCGTCAAGCCATAAATGCCCATGGCCAGGCCCAGCAACGCCGGATCCTCGCCGCCGGGGTATTTGCGCGCCTCCAGCGCAAAGACGGGCAGCACCAGAAAAAGGCCCAGCATGCGCAGGGCAAAAATCGAGGCCAGCGAGGCGCTGGCGCGCCGCTCCGTCGGCGTCATGGCCGTGGAGACGACAGAAACGGGGGTGGAAGCGGAATCAGACACGAAAACGCGGTGTGGACAGTCCAGCAAGACCGCCATTGTCCCCCAATTGGCCAGGATGGGCCGGCCAGGTGCCCGGAATGGCACCAGCCGCGATAATTGAGGGTTTTGCCGATCCTGCCCCCGTGAAGCCCGATACCCCCACCCCTGCCCAGCCCCCGGAAAACGACCGTTATCTGGGCGCGGCCCTGCGCCAGGGGCGCATCAGCGTTCGTGGCGCGCGCACGCACAACCTCAAGAACATCGACCTCGACATCCCGCGCGACCGGCTGGTGGTGATCACCGGCCTGTCGGGTTCGGGCAAGTCCAGCCTGGCCTTTGACACGCTGTATGCCGAAGGCCAGCGCCGCTATGTGGAGAGCCTGTCGGCCTATGCGCGGCAGTTTCTGCAGCTGATGGACAAGCCCGATGTGGACCTGATCGAGGGCCTGTCGCCGGCGATCAGCATTGAGCAGAAAGCCACCAGCCACAACCCGCGCTCCACCGTGGGCACGGTGACCGAGATCCACGACTACCTGCGTCTGCTGTTTGCCCGCGCCGGCACGCCCCATTGCCCCGACCACGACTTGCCCCTGCAGGCGCAGACCGTGGCCCAGATGGTCGACGCGGTGATGGCCTTGCCCGAAGACACCAAACTGATGGTGCTGGCACCGATCGCCCGGGAGAAAAAAGGCGAGTTCGAAAAGGTGTTTGAGCAGATGCAGGCGCTGGGCTATGTGCGCTTTCGTGTGGGTGGCCAGGTGTTCGAGGCCGAAGACCTGCCGGAACTCAAAAAGAACGAGAAGCACGACATCGACGTCGTGATCGACCGCCTCAAGGTCCGGTCCGAGGGCGACACCAAGGCGCGTGACGCCCTGCGCCAGCGCCTGGCCGAGAGCTTTGAAGCGGCGCTGAACCTGGCCGAGCAGCGTGCCCTGGCCGTGGAGATGGACAGCGGCCAGGAGCACCTGTTCAACGCCCGCTTTGCCTGCCCGGTGTGCAACCACTCGATCGCCGAGCTGGAGCCGCGGGTGTTCTCCTTCAACTCGCCGCAGGGCGCCTGCCCCAGCTGCGACGGCATCGGCACCATGGAATTCTTCGACCCCGAGCGCGTGGTGGCCTTCCCGAGCCTGAGCCTGGCCAGCGGCGCCATCAAGGGCTGGGACCGGCGCAACGGCTTTTACTTCAGCATGCTCGAAAGCCTGGCCAAGCACTACAAGTTCGACGTGGAGGCGCCGTTCGAAAACCTCGCGTCCGAGGTGCAGCAGGTCATCCTGCACGGCTCGGGCGAAGAAGAAATCAAGTTCAGCTACATCATGGAGTCAGGCGCCTCACAAGGCAAAAAGGTCAGCAAGAAGCACCCGTTCGAAGGGATCATTCCCAACATGACGCGGCGCTACCGCGAGACCGATTCGGCCCTGGTGCGCGAAGACCTCTCGCGCTACCGCAACACCCAGCCTTGCACCGACTGCCGCGGCACCCGCCTCAAGCGCGACGCGCGCCATGTGCGCATCGGCGAGGGCGGGCAGGCCCGTGCGATCTACGAGATCAGCCACGTCACGCTGGGCGAGGCGCAAAGTTATTTTCAGAACCTGAAGCTGCAAGGCGCCAAGGCCGACATTGCCGACAAGGTGGTGCGCGAGATCGCTTCGCGCCTGAAGTTCCTCAACGACGTGGGCCTCAATTATTTGAGCCTGGACCGCAGCGCCGACACCCTGAGCGGCGGCGAGGCGCAGCGCATCCGCCTGGCCAGCCAGATCGG